>NZ_VOSR01000999.1:0-3519 GCF_007997345.1 Mitsuaria sp. TWR114 | reverse complement strand
GGCCCAACCCGACGCTGCCCGAGCCGCAGAGGACGCTGGTGCCGACGGTCAAGGTCGCCAAGGCGGTCGGCTGGCCCGCGGGCGGCAAGCCGCAGGCGGCGCCCGGGCTGGCGGTCACGCGCTTCGCCGACAAGCTGGACCACCCGCGCTGGCTGCACGTGCTGCCCAACGGCGACGTGCTCATCGCCGAGACCAACGCGCCGGAGCGCCCCGACGACGGCAAGGGTCCCAAGGCCTGGATCACCAAGCAGTTCCAGAAGAAGGCCGGCGCCACGCCCAAGAGCGCCAACCGCATCACGCTGCTGCGCGACACCGACGGCGACGGCGTCGCCGACCAGCGCTTCGCTTTCGCCGAGGGCCTGAACTCGCCCTTCGGCATGGCGCTGATCGGCAACAACTTCTACGTCGCCAACACCGACGCGGTGGTCCGTTTCCCCTACGCGAGCGGGCAGACCCGGTTGGCCGGCGCGCCGGTCAAGGTGGCGGACCTGCCGGGCGGCACGATCAACCACCACTGGACCAAGAGCCTGATCGCCAATGCCGAGGGCACCAAGCTCTACGCGGGCATCGGTTCCAACAGCAACATCGCGGAGAACGGCCTGGAGAACGAGCAGCGTCGCGCTGCGATCCTGGAGATCGACCTGCAGAGCGGCGCCTCGCGCGTCTTCGCCTCGGGGCTGCGCAACCCGGTGGGCCTGGCCTGGGAGCCCACCAGCAAGGCGCTGTGGGTGGCGGTGAACGAGCGCGACGAGCTCGGCGACGACCTCGTGCCCGACTACATCACCTCGGTGCGCGACGGCGGCTTCTACGGCTGGCCCTACAGCTGGTACGGCCGGCACGTCGACGAGCGGGTCAAGCCGCAGCGGCCGGAGCTGGTCGAGCAGGCGCTGGTGCCGGACTACGCGGTCGGCGCGCACACGGCCTCGCTGGGGCTGGCCTCGGCGGACGGCAACAAGCTGACGCAGGACTATGCGCACGGCATGTTCATCGGCCAGCACGGCTCCTGGAATCGCAAGGTGCCCGCGGGCTACAAGGTCGTCTTCGTGCCCTTCGTCGGCGCCAAGCCCAGCGGCATGCCGATCGACGTGCTGACCGGCTTCCTCGACGCCAAGGGCCAGGCGATGGGCCGGCCGGTGGGCGTGGCGATCGATCGCCAGGGCGCGCTGCTGGTGGCGGACGACGTCGGCAACGCGATCTGGCGCGTGACGGCGGCCGGGGCGGCCGGGCCTCGCGCGGCCTTCCCGGCCGCGGCCGGCGCGGCCAGCACGCCGGCTTCCCGCTGAGGAGCCGCGCATCGCGCCGTCGCGCCCTTCCCTTTCGACGGCAGCATTGGAAAATGGCACTTCGGTGCCATTTTCATTTTTATGCGCAATATATTGCCAATCTCTTGACCCAGATCTGGCAATAAACTACGGTTTAACCGTCGATCAGCAATTCATTACCATGCTCACCCTCCCGGAAATCGCCGGCGCCCTCCGCGAAGCGCCAAGCGCAATGGCTGGACGCAAGCGCGCCTGGCGGAATCGTCGGGCGTGTCGCCGCGCACGCTGACCCATGTGCTGAGCGGCGAAGAGGACTTCCGTCTCACCACGCTGATGGCCCTGGCCGACCGGCTGGGCCTGGAGTTGCTGCTGGTGCCCAAGGGCGCGGCGCGGGCGCTGGGCGCGGGCGAGGAGCTCGGCCCGCCGGTCCGGTCCGTCGTCACCGAGGCGCTGGACGCGCTGCACGCGCCCGCCGGTCCCTCTGCCAAGGGGCCGCGATGAACGTCAAGGCGCTGGCCATCCACCTGGGGGAGCTCCGCCTGGGCGTGCTGTTCCAGTACGCGCTGCCCGGCGCGGCGGTCACCAACCGCTTCGTCGCCGACGAGGATCTGGTCGCGCGCGCCGGCGCCGTCATGCCCACGCTGTCGCTGTCGATGCGCGCGGCCACGCCGCAGGCGCAGGCGGCGGTCTGGCGCGACATCCGGTCCGCCAGCTTCAACGGTCGCCACTCCGCGAAGAACGGCTGGCTGCTGCCGGCCTTCTTCCAGAACCTGCTGCCCGAGGGCGTGTTCCGCGACCACGTCGCCGCGCTGCGCCAGTGCGCCCCGACCGACCACTTCGAGATGCTGGCCGCCTGCGGCAAGGATCTGCCCGGCAAGGTCCACGCGCTGCCGGTGGCGTTGTCGCGGGACGAGCTCGCCCGCTACGTCACCCAGGGCCAGGACGCGCTGGAGATGTCGGTCACCGCCGATCCGCTCGAGGAAGGCGTGTCGCTGTCGGGCGTGCAGCCCAAGCTCGGCGTGATCCGCGATGGCGACCGCTACGTCGGCCGCACCAAGGACCACGACACCCACATCATCGCCAAGCTGCCGGTCGTCGGGCAGCCGCTGCTGCCGGAGGTCGAGGACCTGACGCTGCGCCTGGCGCGCGCGGCCGGCGTGGACACCTGCGACGCGGCGCTCGAGCCGCTGGAGCGCCTGGGCCTGCCGCATGGCTACGACCTCGGCGACGCGACGGGGCAGACCCGCTTCCTCGCGGTGACGCGCTTCGACCGCTCGCCGGCCGGGCGCATCCACGTCGAGGACTTCGCCCAGATCCTGGGCCGCATGCCCGAGGACAAGTACGGCGGCGGGCCCGACGGACGCCCGGTGACCTACCTCGACATCGCCGCGGTGCTGATGGCCGAGCCCTCTATGGGGCAGCCGGCGGTGCACGAGCTGCTGCGCCGGCTGGTGGTCAACGAGATGGTCGGCAATGCCGACATGCATCTGAAGAACCTCGGCGTGCGCTACCTCGACGGCCTCACGCCGACGCTCTCGCCGGCCTACGACCTGGTCGCCTACGCGGTGTACCACCGCCTGCGCGGCCATGCGCTGCTGATCCTGCCGCCGGAGTACCTGCCGCGGGCCGCGCGGGCTTCCGAGGGCGCGGCGACGGCACCGCAGTCGATGTCGCCGGCGCTGCTGCAGGCTTTCTGCGACCGGCTGCGCATCCCGGTCAAGCCGGCGGAGCAAGCGATCTCGCGCTGCGTCAAGGCGGCCTTCGCGCACTGGCCCGAAATGATCGGGGCGTCCCTGCTGACCGCGCAACAGAAGCAGCGGCTGCTGGCGCACTTCCAGGCGCATGAGTTGGTGGCATCGCTGGCGCGCCGCGCGGCACGCAGCGCCGCAAAGGCACAAACGGCTCAAGCGGCACCGGCGGCACAAACGGCCCCCATGGCCGAACGCCCCGGCGGCGAGGCGGCCTCCGGCTGAGGCCCATGGACGCTCAGGCGTCCTGCTGCCGCTCGTACTCCGCGCTCTCCTGGGCCAGTTCGTCGCGCCACTGCCGTTCCAGCTCGTCGCGACGGCGCCGTAGCGCGGTCGACAGCGACGGCCAGTCCACCGACGAGGCATGCGTCAGCCGCGGCAGGATGCCCTGCTCCACGTCCTTGGCGTGATGGCTGACGTAGCGGCCCAGCACGCCGACCAGGGGCGCGAACTGCGCGTCGTCCGCGCGCATGCGCCGCAGCTGCGACATCAGGATGCGCACGACCAGG
>NZ_VOSR01000998.1:0-1671 GCF_007997345.1 Mitsuaria sp. TWR114 | reverse complement strand
CGGGATCAGCACCAGCAGCAGGTATTGCGCGGCGCCGCCCAGGCGCTCGGCGGTCGGCAGCGGCGCGCGTCCGACGTCGGGATCGATCGCGATCGC
Organism: Mitsuaria sp. TWR114; assembly: GCF_007997345.1. Lineage (NCBI taxonomy): Bacteria > Pseudomonadati > Pseudomonadota > Betaproteobacteria > Burkholderiales > Sphaerotilaceae > Roseateles > Mitsuaria sp. TWR114. Next base: position 1,575 of record NZ_VOSR01000998.1, on the reverse strand, counting down.
CAGGGTGGCCACCGCGGCCAGCAGCAGGCCGTGGCCGACGCCGTAGCCGATGCTGGCCAGCACCACCGGATGGACCAGCGCCAGCATCAGCATCATGTTGCCCACGCTGAAGTGCCACATCATGGCGCAGGCCCAGGCCACGTCCAGCCAGTAGGCGGCCAGGCCCGGCACGAGCGGACGCTCGCGAGCGTCGACCACATCAGCACGCCGGCCCAGGCGATGTAGACCAGCATCGTGAGGCCCGCGTCCAGGTCGATCGCCGGCTTGCTGGAGATCAGCAGCATGCTGCACATCAGCGCCGTGACCACCCGCAAGCCCGCGGAGAAGCGGCGCATTTCCGCCGACGGTCCGGCGACCGGCCGGGACGCACCCGGGGCAGCGGCCGGCGCCCCGGCGGCGGGAGGCGGCGTGTCCGTGCCTCCCATGCCGCGGGCGCCGGAGGGCCCGGCGATCCCGGCCGTTCCGGCCGGGTCCAACGACTCGCGCATCATTGTTGTGATCCTCGGGCACTGCCGTGGTGGGCGGCGTGCCTGGAGGCAAGTCTGACATCGCTCGCGTACGCCGTACCCCCCGGGAACAGGGGCCCGGCGGGCGCGATCCGTCAAGGATGCGACGTTTTTCCGCGTGGCGACGGGCGTTGCGGCCGATCGCGATGCCGGTGCGAGCGAGTCGCCGCGCCGGCCGCCAAGGCTGCGACAATCCGCGCCATTCCCGATGGCCGACGGCCGGCGCCTGGCGCCGGTCCCCGTCGCCGCAAGACCCGACCCGACCCGACAAGACAAGGACATCGCCATGAGCGAGAACCCCGTGCTGCCGCTGAACGACCAGAACCTCATCTGGATCGACCTGGAGATGACCGGCCTGTTTCCGGACAAGGACCGCATCATCGAGATCGCCGTGGTGGTCACCGACGCGCAGCTGACGGTGCGCGTCGAGGGCCCGGTCTTCGCCATCCACCAGTCCGACGCCACGCTGGACGGCATGGACGCCTGGAACAAGGGTACGCACGGCAAGAGCGGCCTGATCGACCGCGTCAAGGCGTCGACGATCGCCGAGGCCGATGCCGAGCAGCAGGTCATCGATTTCCTGAAGGCCTACGTGCCGGCCGGCAAGTCGCCGATGTGCGGCAACTCGATCTGCCAGGACCGCCGCTTCCTGGCCAACTACATGCCCAAGCTGGAAGACTTCTTCCACTACCGCAACCTCGACGTGTCCACGCTCAAGGAGCTGGCGCGCCGCTGGAAGCCGTCCGCGATGGAAGGCTTCAAGAAGGCCCAGAAGCACACCGCGCTGGCCGACATCCACGAATCCATCGACGAACTGATCCATTACCGTGAGCAGTTCCTGAAGCTGGACTGAGCGCCGCGACCGGCACTTCGACGCCCCGATGAGGAACGCGCCCGCGCGCGGCTGAGGCTCCGATGGACATCCCGCTCCGCCCCCAGGACCTGTGGGCGGCTTTCGACTTTCCGCGCCATCCGCTGGCACGCGAGGACGGCGAGCGCCTGCGCGGCGCCTTCCTCGTGCCGCCGGCGCAGCGGCTGATCGCGCACGACGCCGAGCGGCTGCGCGCCG
>NZ_VOSR01000997.1:0-651 GCF_007997345.1 Mitsuaria sp. TWR114 | reverse complement strand
CTGCTCGCCGCCGGACAGCTGCTGGCCGAGGTTGGCCGCGCGCTCCCGCAGCCGCGGGAACAGCGCGAAGACCCGCTCGGCGCTCCACGGCTCGGCCGCGCGGCAGCGGTTGGCCTCGAAGGCCCGCAGATGCTCCAGCACGCTGAGGTTGGGGAAGACCCGGCGCCCCTCGGGCACGATGGCCAGGCCCAGCCGCGCGATGCGGTCGGCGCGCCAGCCGGTCACGTCCTCGCCGGCGAAGCGGATGCGCCCGCCGCTCGGCGCCAGCCAGCCGGTCAGGCAACGCAGCGTCGTGCTCTTGCCCATGCCGTTGCGGCCCAGCAGCGTCGCGACCTCGCCCGGCGCGATGCGCAGGTCGACGCCGAACAGCACCTGGCTGCCGCCGTAGCCGGCGCGCAGGCCCTCGATCTCGAGCAGCGCGTCGCTCATGCGCCCTCCTTCGCCGGGTGGCTCCGGGCCGACGGGTGCCGGTCCGCCACATCCATCGCGTCCCCCCGGTCCGCGGCCTCCGCCTCGTCGCCGAGGTAGGCCTGCCGGACCGCCGCGTCGTTGCGGATCTCGTCCGGCGTGCCCGTGGCGATGACGCGCCCGCTCACCAGCACCGACACGCGGTCGGCGAGCCGGAAGACCGCGTCCATGTCGTGCTCGACC
>NZ_VOSR01000996.1:0-957 GCF_007997345.1 Mitsuaria sp. TWR114 | reverse complement strand
GTGGCCGGCGACTTCAACGACTGGCGCCAGCGCGCCCACCGCATGCTGAGCCGCTGCGCGGGACTGGCCGAGGTCTTCGTCAAGTCCTACGGCGCGGCCGCACGCACCTTCCCGGCGCGTTTCCCGCTGCTGCCGCTGGACCGGATCTATGTGCGCGGCGCCTCGGTGCAGCATCCGATCGTGCTGCCGCGCCGGCCCTGGTCGCACCTGTCGGACCATGCGCCGCTGGCCGCGGAGATCCGCCTATGAAGCGTCCGGACTGGACCGAGGGCAACCGCATCGAGCTGCTCGAGAACGGCGAGGAGTACTTCCCCGCCGTCTTCGCCGCGATCGAGTCGGCCCGCGAGGAGGTGCTGATCGAGACCTTCATCCTGTTCGAGGACAAGGTCGGCCTGGCCTTGCGCGAGGTGCTGATCGCCGCCGCCCGGCGCGGCGTGCGCGTGGACATGACGGTGGACGGCTTCGGGTCGCCGGAGCTGTCCGAAGGCTTCGTCCGCGGCCTCACCGAGGCCGGCGTGCGGCTGCACGTCTTCGATCCGCCACCGCGCCTGTCGCGCCGCCTGAAGCCGTTCCGGCGGCTGCATCGCAAGATCGTCGTCGTCGATGGGACGACCGGCTTCATCGGCGGCATCAATTTCTCGGCCGACCACCTGATCGATTTCGGTCCCGAGGCCAAGCAGGACTACGCGGTGCGCGTCCACGGCCCGGTGGTGACGCAGCTGCGCCGCGCGACGCTCGAGATCCTCGGCACGACGACGACGAAGACTGCAACAACGGAGACGACGACGGCGCCCTCGGCCGGCCCCGCCGCGCAGCGACGCTGGTGGCCCGGCCGGGCCCGCGAGCCGCGCGCGATGTCGTCAGCTACGCCCGGAGACCGCGCCGCGCGCGCGGGCCCGGCCAAGGCGGTCGTCGTCACCCGCGACAACCATCGCCATCGCGACGACATCGAGCGCA
>NZ_VOSR01000995.1:0-919 GCF_007997345.1 Mitsuaria sp. TWR114 | reverse complement strand
TTTTTATCTAACTCTCTCAGGAGCAAAACATGGAAAACATCCTCGGTCTGGTCGCTCTGGCTTGCGGCATCATCGTTGGTCTGGGCGCGATCGGCGCTTCCATCGGCATCGCGCTGATGGGCGGCAAGTTCCTGGAGTCCTCGGCTCGTCAACCCGAGCTGATGAACGAACTGCAAACCAAGATGTTCATTCTGGCCGGCCTGATCGACGCGGCCTTCCTGATCGGTGTCGCCATCGCGCTGCTGTTCGCGTTCGCCAACCCGTTCGCCGCCACCTTCCTGTCCACCATCGCTCGCTGATAGGCCCGTCCCTTTCACGACTGAAAGGATCGTGCCGTGAATATCAACGCTAGCCTTTTCATTCAGTGGATTCCGTTCGCCATCCTGGTGTTCGTCACGATGCGGTTCATCTGGCCGCCGATCGTGAAGGCGCTGGACGAGCGCGCGGAGCGAATCCGCACTGGCCTGGCGGCTGCTGACCAGGCGAAGGCCGAGCTGGCCAACGCCAACAAGAAGGTCGACGAGCAACTGGCGCAGACCCGCAACGAAACCACGAAGCTGCTGTCCGACGCCGAGAAGCGCGGCGCCGCCATCGTGGACGAAGCGAAGAAGCGCGCGGAGGACGAAGGCGCCAAGATCATCGCCGCTGCGAAGGCCGAGGCCGAGCAGCAGTCGGTGCGTGCCCGTGAGGCCCTGCGCGAGCAGTCGCCGCGCTGGCCGTCAAGGGCGCCGAGCAGATCCTGCAGCGCGAGGTCAATGCCAGCGTGCACGCCGAATTGCTGAACCGTCTCAAGACGGAGCTGTAATCATGGCTGAACTCGCAACCATTGCCCGTCCCTACGCCGAAGCGCTGTTCCAGGTCGCGTCCTCGCAGGACCTGAAGGCCTGGAACGAGCAGTTGGCCGCGCTGGCGCTCGTCG
>NZ_VOSR01000994.1:0-658 GCF_007997345.1 Mitsuaria sp. TWR114 | reverse complement strand
GGCCATCGCGATCGCGGCGGCCCGCAGCGCCTGCTCGGGCTCGTCCGCGTTCACGCGCAGGACCGGCGCGTCGATCATGCGGGTGACGTCGGTGCAGTACTGCGCGGGCCAGGCGCTCATCGGGTTGGGCTCGGTGAAGCCGACCTGGTTGTTGATGATCACGTGCACCGTGCCGCCGACCGTGTAGCCCGGCTTGCCGCCCAGCATCAGCGTCTCCATCACCACGCCCTGCCCCGCGAAGGCGGCGTCGCCATGCAGCATCAGCGGCAACACCAGGCGCCGGCCGTCCTGGTCGGCGCGCTCGCGGCTGAGCGCGTCCTGGCAGGCGCGCGCCAGGCCGGTCAGCACCGGATGCACGCTCTGCAGGTGGGACGGGTTGTGCGCCAGCGTCAGCGTCAGGCGGCCGCGTGGCGTGTCCAGCTCGCGCTCGCCGCCCAGGTGATAGACCAGGTCGGTGTGGCGCTCCGGATGCGGCGACTTCGGATCGAAGTGGTCCAGCACCTGCGCCGGCGGGAAACCCATCAGGTTGACCAGCACGTTGACCCGCCCGCGGTGCGGCATGCCCAGGAAGATCCGCCGCACGCCGTGGCCGGCCGCCTCGGCGCAGAGCGCGTCCAGCAGCGGGATCAGCGTCTCGTTGCCTTCCAGCGAGAAGCGC
>NZ_VOSR01000993.1:0-582 GCF_007997345.1 Mitsuaria sp. TWR114 | reverse complement strand
CCTCGAAGGCCTTGAGCTCCGGCACGCCGCTCTCCGCGATCGTGGGCAGCTCGGGCAGCGCCTCGCTGCGGCGCGCGCTCGTGACCGCGAGCGCCTTGAGCTTGCCCGACCGGATGTGCGGCAACGCCGAAGGCAGGTTGTCGAACATCAGGTCCATGTTCCCGCCCATCAGGTCCAGCAGCGCCGGTCCCGAGCCGCGATACGGGAAATGGATCATGTAGGTGGCCGTCAGGCTCTTGAACAGCTCACCCGCCAGGTGGATCGACGTGCCGTTGCCGCTCGAGCACATGTTGAGCTTGCCCGGCTGAGCCCTGGCCACGCGCACCAGGTCGGCGACGCTCTGGATGCCGTACTTCTGCGCGTTGGCCGGATTCAGCACCAGCACATTGGGCACCGCGGCGACCAGCGTGACCGGCGCGAAGTCCTTGACCGGGTCGAAGGGCATCTTGGGATAGAGCGAGGCATTGATCGCGTGCGTGCCCACGGTGCCCATCAGCAGCGTGTGCCCGTCGGTCGCATGCGCCACCTCGGCCGAGCCGGTGTTGCCGCCCGCGCCGGGTTTGTTCTCGACGATCACCGGCT
>NZ_VOSR01000992.1:0-5690 GCF_007997345.1 Mitsuaria sp. TWR114 | reverse complement strand
GCGGTCGTTCGTGCGGTCGTTCGTGCGGTCGCTCGTGCGGTCGTTCGTGCGGTCGTTCTCGCGGTCGGCCATGGCGTCAGAACTTGCCGGTCAGCGTGACGTAGAACTGACGCGGCGCGCCCGGCAGCAGCGTGGCGTAGGTGCCGTCCTTGTCGCTGTTGGTGAAGCCGTTGGAGCCGATCGTCGAGATGTAGTGCTTGTCGAACAGGTTGCTCACGCTGGCCTGCAGGCTCAGCTCGCGCAGCATCGACACGTTCTTCATCTTGTAGCCGGCGCTGACGTTGACCAGCGTGCGGTCCGGCACCGAGGCGTCGTTGGTGTACGAGTAGTAGCGCTTGGACATGTAGTCCACGCCGATGCTGCCGAACAGCGCGCCATCGTCGTAGCCGAGCTGCGACTTGACCATGGTGTCGGGCGCGTCGGCCACGCGCTTGCCGCGGATCGCCACCGGCGTGCCGCCGCTGACGACGTCGTCGCGGTAGGTCGACTTGGACAGGCTCACGCTGTTGTACCAGGTGAGCGTCGGCGCCAGACGGAACGACAGCGCGCCTTCCACGCCGGTGGCGCGCACGTCGCCGACGTTGGACAGCACCACCGGATTGCCCTGGATGCCGGAGCCGCTCTGCACGCTCAGCAGTCGGTCCTTGAAGTTGACGAGATAGGCGCTGACCGAGCCCTCGTAGCCGAGGCCGCTGGTGCGCCAGCCCGCCTCGATGGTGTCGGAGGTCTCGGGCTTGAGGCTGCCCTTGATCGCGTCAAAGCCGACGGCGTTGGTCGCGAACGGCGAGGTGCCGGTGGCTGCGCCCTGATACGCGCGCATGTTGCGGGCGATGGTGCCGTAGAGCTCGTTGCTGGCCGACAGGCGGTAGTTGATGCCCAGCTGCGGCAGGAAGTTCTTCTGCGCGGTGATCGAGCCCGAGGGCATGTCGTTGCCGACCTCGCGGTTGCCGTCGATCTTGACCTTGAGCGACTTGAAGCCCGCGCCCACGGTCAGGTCCTTGGTCACCGACCAGGTGTCGGACAGGGAGAACTGCGTGGTCTTGGTGTTGAACGCGTACTGCCACTGCGTGGCCATCGGGTTGCTGGGGAACTGGTAGATGCTGGGCAGCGCGTTCGGGCGCACCGCGTAGAAGCGGCGCGCCTGGTCGAAGTCGTTGTCCTCGAACCAGACGCCGACCTTGAGCAGGTGCTCGCCCAGCTCGACCTCGGCGTTGGAGACCACGCCCCAGCGGTGGATGCCGTACTCGGTGGTGCGCTCGGCGATCGGCGAGCCGGTGCCCGGGATGTCGTTGCCCTGTGAATCCTTCAGCGCCGGCGTCGCGGTGTACGGCGTGAACCACAGGCCCATGCCCTTGTTGTGGTGGTAGTACGCGGTGGTCTTCCAGGTCGCGTTCGTGGCCAGGCGCAGGTCGGCGGTCGCGCCGGCCAGCTCGTCGTTGCGCAGGCCCGCGCCGGCGTAGTACTGGTCATCGCAGGCGGCGACGTAGTTGCTCGGCTGGCACAGCGTGTTGGCGGCGTTCACCGCGGCCGCGAAGTCCGGATAGAAGTTGTCCAGCGTGTCGCCGCGGCGCTTGATCAGGTCCAGCGACAGGTCCTGATAGTCGACCTCGCGGCGGCGCGAGGTGTTGGCGAAGGCCGACAGGCGGCTGTCGCCCACGGTCTTGACCCACTTGAAGTTCCACTGCTCCAGCTTCTGCTGGCCGGCACCCTTCCACTTGTCGGCCTCCTGGTTCGTGTAGCTCAAGTAGACCTGGCCCAGCGAGGACGCGCCGCTGTCCACGCGCAGGAAGGTGCGGGTGGCCGAGTCGCTGCCCAGCGTCTGCGAGGCCCTGAAGCCGAACTGGCCGGTCGGGTCGTTCGAATAGAACTGCAGCGTGCCGCCCAGGTTGCTCGAGGACGCCGCCTCCAGCGCGCCCGCGCCCTGCGACAGCGAGGCGCGGCCGACGTTCTCGCTCGAGATCGCGCGGCTGATGTGCAGACCGTTGAAGTTGCCGTAGGACATGTCGCCCAGCGGCACGTCGTCGAGGGTGAAGCCGAGCTGGTTCTGCGAGAAGCCGCGCACAGTGAAGCGCGTGGACCACTCGTAGTTGCCCAGGCCGTCGGCGGCCTGGAAGTTCACGCCCGGCAGGCGCGCGACCGTCGCCAGCGGGCTGGTGCCGGCCAGGGCGTTGTCGAACTCGGCCTGGGTCAGGCTCTGCACGGAGCGCAGCTGGCCGCGGCCGACGGAGACGGTGACGCGTTCGAGCTCGGAGCGCTCGCCGCCGGCGGTGGTGGTGGCCTCGGTCCTGGCGGTGTCGGCTGGCAGCGGGGCGGGGGTGGACGTCGCGGACTGGGCGGCGGCGGGGACGGCATGGGCCAGGCTCAGGGCCAGGACCAGGGCGGTGGGCATCTGGTGCTTCATCGGTCGCATGCGGTGAGGGGATGAATCGGGAAATCCGAAAGCCCCGCACTGTCACCAGCAAGCGCGACAGAACGACGACAAGCAGCGAGCACCCGCAGCGCCGGCACGCGCGCCGCAGGCGATCCGCCACATCACAAATGAATCTTCAAACCGTCATAAAAAAAAACGCCCCGGAACTCTGCGGGGCGTTGTCGCGGACGGGCGGGTCGCTGCTCAGAACAGCGCCATGCTCAGCTTGCGGCGGTACTGGTCCACCAGCGGATCCGCCGGCGCCACGATGCTCGGGCCGGACAGCTGCAGGCCGCCCGCGCCGGCCTGCGGGGCCGCGGCGCCATGCGCCGGCTGGGCGGGCTTGGTCATGATCTCGAGGATCGCGACATAGGTCTTGCGCGCGAGCTGCTCGTTCCAGGTCTTGTCGCGCATGATGATTTCCAGCAGCTCGTCCATCGCGCCGGTGAAGTCGCGGCCGGCGAAGAGCCCCTGGGCCAGCGCGAAGCGCGCCTCGAAATCGCGCTTGTTGGCGGCGATGGCCGACTGCAGCGCCGCCGGGTCCAGGCCCTGCTCGGCGCGTTCCGCCGCCGCGATCCAGGCGGCCAGCGCCTGGAAGCGCGCATGCGGGGTGATCGTGTCCGCGGCCAGGTGCGCCACCGGCGCGAAGGCGGCCTTGGCGTGGGCCAGCTGGTCGTCCTCGAGCAGCGCGCGGATCAGGTCGAAACGCGCCACCTCGTTCGAGGGATCGGCCTGCACCGCCGCCTGCAGCTTCTGCAGCGCGCCGTCGGCATCGCCTTCCTCCAGCAGCGCCTGCGCCTCGGCCAGGTCCTCCTCGGCCTCGAGCGCTTCGCCGGTGGGGACGTGGCGGTCCAGGAACTCGCGGATCTGCGCCTCGGGGATCGCGCCGACGAAACCGTCCACCGGCTGGCCGCCGACGAACATCACGCAGAACGGGATCGAGCGCACGCCGAAGGCCTGGCTCAGCTGCGTCGCGATCTCGGGCTGGTCGTCGCTGTTGAGCTTGGCCAGCTTCCATCGGCCGGCGTAGGCGACCTCCAGTTTCTCCAGCATCGGACCCAGCGTGCGGCACGGACCGCACCACGGCGCCCAGATGTCCAGCAGCACCGGCTGCTGCATGGAGGCCTGCAAGAGGTCGGCTTCGAAGTTCTGGAGGGTGATGTCGGTCATGGTGGGGGAGGACGGGACAGGCCGGCGACGCTCGCCAGGCGGCAAGAACGGCACCTGAGGCTGCCCGCCTACAATTCAAGGTTTCACGATTTGACAGATCGAGGACCGACCCGTGAGCAGCGCCACCACTCCCGACATCGCCCCCGTCATCGGCGTGGTCATGGGCTCCAGCAGTGACTGGGAGACCATGAAACACGCCGCCGACATTCTCACCGAGTTCGGCGTGCCGTTCGAGGCGAGGGTGGTTTCGGCCCATCGCATGCCCGACGAGATGTTCCGCTATGCCGAGCAGGCCGAGGCCCGCGGCCTGAAGGCCATCATCGCGGGCGCCGGCGGCGCCGCCCACCTGCCGGGCATGCTGGCGGCCAAGACGCTGGTGCCGGTGCTGGGCGTGCCGGTGGCCAGCCGCCACCTGCAGGGCGTGGACTCGCTGCATTCGATCGTGCAGATGCCCAAGGGCATCCCGGTGGCGACCTTCGCGATCGGCACCGCGGGCGCCGGCAACGCGGCCCTGTTCGCCGTGGCCGTGCTGGCCCGGGACAACCCCGCGCTGCGCGACCGGCTCGACGCGTTCCGCCAGCGGCAGACCGCCGCCGCGACCGCGATGACCGAGGAGCTGCGCTGATGCCGCTGCTGCCGGGCGCCGCCACGCTGGGCGTGCTGGGAGGCGGCCAGCTGGGCCGCATGTTCGTCCATGCCGCGCAGGCGCTGGGCTACCGCTGCGTCGTGCTGGACCCGGACGCGGCCAGCCCCGCTGGCGCGGTCGCGCAGGACCATCTGAAGGCGGACTACCTGGACGCCGCCGCGCTCGAGGAACTGGCCCGCCGCTGCGACGCGATCACCACGGAATTCGAGAACGTCCCGGCCCGCGCGCTGGAGCAGCTGGCGCGCACCCGCGTGGTCGCGCCGGGCGCTGCGGCGGTGGCGATCTGCCAGGACCGGGCGCGCGAAAAGGCCCACTTCGATGCCAGCGGCGTTGCCTGCGCGCCCTATGCGGTGCTGCGCGCGCCGGCCGACCTGGCCGCCGTGCCGGACGCGCTGATGCCGGGCATCCTGAAGACCGCCCGCCTGGGCTACGACGGCAAGGGCCAGCGCCGCGTGGCCGACCGCGCGCAACTGGCCGCCGCCTTCGACGAGCTCGGCCGCGTCGACTGCGTGCTGGAGCAGATGCTGCCGCTGGCGCTGGAGCTGAGCGTGCTGGTCGTGCGCGGCGCGGGTGGCGAGGTCGTCACCTATCCGGTCCAGCAGAACCTGCACCGCGACGGCATCCTGGCGGTGACCGAGGTGCCGGCGCCGGACGTCGATGTCGCGCTGCAGGCGCAGGCGCGCCGCTCCGCCGCCGCGATCGCGACCGGCATGGGCTACGTCGGCGTGCTGTGCGTCGAGTTCTTCGTCTTGAAGGACGGTCGCCTGGTGGTCAACGAGATGGCGCCGCGGCCGCACAACTCCGGCCATTACACGATGAACGCCTGCGACCTGTCGCAGTTCGAGATGCAGGTCCGCGCGATGGCCGGCCTGCCGCTGCGCGAGCCGCGCCTGCATTCGCCGGTGGTCATGCTGAACCTGCTGGGCGACCTGTGGTTCGACGCCGCCGGCCGCGAACGCGCGCCCGACTGGGCCGGCGTGCTGGCGCTGCCCGGCGCCGAGCTGCACCTGTACGGCAAGGCGCAGGCGCGCCCGGGCCGCAAGATGGGCCACCTCAATGTGATCGGCGCCACCGCCGAGGAAGCGCGCGAGCACGCGCGCCGCGCCTGCGCGCTCCTCGGCCTGCCGGACACGTGGTGACGGAGGCCGGCGTGACGGTGCTCGACGGCCAGTCGCCCGAGGCGGTGCGCGAGACGGCGCGGGTGCTCGCTGCCGGCGAGCTGGCCGGCGTGCCGACCGAGACCGTCTACGGCCTGGCCGCGCGCGCTGACCGCGACGAGGCGGTGGCGAAGATCTTCGCGGCCAAGGGCCGTCCCAGCGACCATCCGCTGATCGTCCATGTGCTGGACGAGCAGGGCGCCCGCGTGTTCGCGCAGGACCTGCCCCCGGTCGCCCACCGGCTGATCGAGGCCTTCTGGCCCGGTCCGCTGACGCTGATCGTGCGGCGTGTCCCCGGCATCGCCGC
>NZ_VOSR01000991.1:0-615 GCF_007997345.1 Mitsuaria sp. TWR114 | reverse complement strand
GCTCGGGCACCGTCAGGTTGAAGGTGCTGCGCACGGCTTGCGCGTCGCGCAGCCAGCGCGTGTCGGTGACGGTCAGCCACTGGCGCGGGATGTTGCCGGCGCGCGTCCTTGAGCAGGTTGTCGTAGGGCAGCAGGCCCACCGCCGGGATCTGCGACAGGTTGAACATCCAGATGTCGTCGATCGTGTTGATCTCGGCGCTGCTGGCGCGGCGGTCGTTGAGCCGCACGCCGGCGTGCAGCGTGGTCAGCGCGCCGAAGTCGACCGGCTTGTCGCCATCCAGGCGCCACGCGGTTTCCTTGCCGGTGTTGCGGGTGCGGAAGTACAGCGCCTTGTCGGCCCAGTAGTTGGCCGGGTTGTCGAGCTGCGCGGTGGGCGAGAACGCCGACGGCAGCTTGGTGCCCAGGTCGAAGCTGTAGCTGACCGGGTCGTTGGCGAAGGTGCCCAGGCGCACCTCCTGGTAGAAGCGGTCGAAGGTGCTGCGGGTGTGGCTGAGGTCGCTGCGCAGCGTGGCGTCGCCGACCTTCCACTTGCCGGCCAGCGCGAGCTGGTCGATCTTGGTGTTCTCGTCGGCCACCGAGCCCGAAGTGCTCATGCTCGCGCCCCAGAAGCTGCCC
>NZ_VOSR01000990.1:0-795 GCF_007997345.1 Mitsuaria sp. TWR114 | reverse complement strand
CGTGCGGTCGACGTTCTCGACCACTCGGTCGAATTGCGCGCCGCGTTCTGGATGCGCAGCACCTCGATCGAGCGCGTGGCTTCGTATTCGTCGAGCGCGACGGACAGGCTCTCCACGCCACCACCGTGCGTTCGATGTCGCGGGCCAGCGCGATCGCATCCTCCAGCGCGAGCTTGGTGCCGAGCCGATCGAGAAATGCGCCGTGTGCGCCGCGTCCGCCCATCAGCACCACCGGGCGCGCGGCCGTTGTGATGCACCCAGCGCTTGCAGACCACGCGCGGGAAACGGATCCACTGCGCGGATCCGCGCAGGTGCGCCGCGTTGGAGATCAGCGGATGGCCCTCCAGCACCTTGGCGAAGAGCCGCTCGCAGAAGACGATGCCGTCCTCCTTGCTCATGTCCTCCAGGCCGGCGGCCTTCCACACCGGCTCGGGCGTCTCGACGATGAAGGTCGAGTGCGTCTCGTCGAAACGGTAGGCATGCGCCTGGAACCATCCCCATTCGGTCTTCTGGAAGTCGAAGGTGAAGGCGTCGAAGAGCTTGGTGGTGCCGAGCCAGACGAAGCGGCACTGCCGCAGGTCGATGTCGGGCTGGTAGGTCACGGCGTACTTCTGGCGCAGGCGGCTGTTGAGGCCATCGGCCGCGATGATCAGGTCGCATCGATGTCCGCGTCGTCGACGACCTCGGTCTCGTAGCGGATCGCGACGCCCAGTTGCTCGCAGCGCGCGCGCAGGATGTCCAGCAGCTTGCGGCGGCCGATGCCGCAGAAGCCATGCCCGCCCGAGACCATGGTGC
>NZ_VOSR01000099.1:0-2927 GCF_007997345.1 Mitsuaria sp. TWR114 | reverse complement strand
GCAGATCGCCAGCCCCATGCCCATGCCGTGGGACTTGGTCGTGAAGAAGGGCTCGGTCAGCTGCGCCGCCGCATCGGGCGGGATGCCGGTGCCGCGATCCTCGATCTCGACGCGGATCAGGTCCGGCAGCGCCGCGCCCCAGCGCATCGTCAGGCGACGCTGTCCCTCGGGCACCTCAGCCATCGCCTCGGCGCCGTTCATCAGCAGGTTGATGGCGACCTGCTGCAGCTGCACCCGGTCGCCGCGCACGCGGCAGGGTTGCGCCGGGCCGAGCACCGAGAGCGTCACCCCGAGCTCCGCCATCGAGCCGGCCACCAGCGACACGCATTCGCGCAGTGCGTCGCACAGGTCGATGTCGGCGAACTGCGGCTCGGCCTTGCGCGCCATCGCGCGCAGGCCCTGGATGATGCTCTTGGCGCGCTTGGCGCTGAGCCGGACATGGGAGACCATCGCCAGCGCCTCGCCGATGTCGGGCTCGTCGCGCTCCAGCCAGCGCGAGGCGGCGCTGGCCGAGGTGTCGATGGCGCTCAGCGGCTGGCCGATCTCGTGGACGATGGAGGCCACCAGCTCGCCCATCGCCTTGAGCCGGCTCGCGCGGCCGAGCTCGGCCAGCGCCGCGCGCAGCGCTCCTCGGCCTCGGCGCGCTGGCGGTTCTGGTCGACGAGCTCCTCGTACAGCCGCGTGTTCTCGAGCGAGAAGGCCGCCTGCGAGGCGATCACCTCCAGCAGCTCCGCCTTGGCCGGCGTGAACACGCGCGGCGCCAGGCTGTTCTCCAGGTACAGCACGCCGATCAGGCGTGCGTAGCGCATCATCGGCACGCACAGCAGCGAGCGCGGCCGCGCGCGCTTCACGTAGTCGTCCTGCGCCAGCGCCAGGGCCTCGCGCGCGTCGTCGTACTGGGTCGCATGCTGCGTGCGCGCGACCGCATGGGCGATGGTCACCGGCAGCTGCTCCGCGCTGAAGGCCGTCGGCGTCTGCGTCACCGCGATCTGCCCCGCGACCATGCGCGCGCTGGCCCGCACCGTCCATTCGCCGTCGCGCCACAACGCGAGCGCGCCGTAGTCGGCGCCCGCCGATTCGAGCGCGGTGCGCATGGTCGTCTCGACGATGCGCTCGGGCACGATGTCGCTGGCCAGCGCATGGGTGATGCGCAGCACGGCCTGGACATCGAGCTCGTGCAGGCGGCTGGTCGGCCCCGGCGCGTCGGCCTCCTGCAGCTCCGGATGACGCTGCTGCAGCTGGCGCGCCTTGGCCGCCGCGCCCCAGCGCTGCCAGGCGGCCAGGGCATGGCGCAAGTAGGCGCGGCGCTCGATCTCGCGACCGAGGCCGGCGTGGAAAGCCGCAGCCAGCTCCGCCGCCAGCGCCTCCACCTGGGTGAAGCCGTGGCGCCGCGCCTGCGTCACCGCGGTGGAAAAGAGGTCCGCCGCCTCGGCCAAGTGGCCCAGCGCCCGCGCCTGCTCGGCCAGCACCAGCGCGCGGCGCGCGCCGAAGTTCTCCGGACATTCCGCGGCCCAGCCGTCCAGCGACGCGAGGTGGTGGCGCAGCGCCGCCTCCTGCGTCTGGTCGCGCTCACGCAGCTGCAGCAGCGCGAGCGCGCCGTAGAAGGCCAGGTCGCCGCATTCGGCGAAGTTGCGTGCCACGGCCACGCAGGCCTGCGCGCGCCGGCGCGACTCGAGCGCCTCGCCCAGGTCGCCGAAGAGCAGCCCCGCCTGCAGCCGGTAGGTCCAGTAGGCCAGGTCCACCAGCGTGACCGGCGCGCCCTCGACCGGCTCGGCCATGCGCTCGCCGCGCGGCTCGCCGTCCTGCAGCACGCCCAGCAGCGTGCGCTGCGCCAGCACCGCGTCGACGACCAGCCGGAAGTTGGCGTCCTTGGCCCGCGCCAGCGCGGCCTCGACGGTCTGGCGCACGTCCTCGAGGAACTCGCCCGCGAAAAGCATGCCGGTGGCCTGGTTGCGGCCGCAGTACAGCGCGAAGGTGTGGTCGCCCTCGCGGGTGGCGATCTCGAAGGCGCGGCCGAAGACCTCCCGCGCGCCGCGCGCCGGCTGGGTCCAGGGCACGACGAAGGTCGCATAGGTGTGCAGCACGCGCGCCTGGTAGCGGCGCAGGCCGCGCTCGCCGATGAGGTGCAGCGCGAGCTCGCCGAAGGCACGCGAGCTGGCGAAGTCGCCATAACGCGCGCCGAGCACCTGGATCAGGCAGACGTAGGCGTTGGCGGAGGCGTCGCAATGGCCATGCGCGATCGCCAACCGGACCACGCGCAGCAGCATCAGGTCGACCAGCTGCTGGTCCGAATACATCGCCGGCGGGACCAGGTCGGCGAAGACGTTGACCAGCGCCCGGCGGCGCGGGTCCGGATCGACCGGCCAGTCGCGCAGCGCGTCGACGCCGTGTTCATCGAACCAGGCGCGCAGCGGCGCGTATTCCGCGTCGACCTGCGCCGGCGTCGGATGGCGCGGCAGCACGATGCCCGCCGCGCTGGCCAGGAAGGCCAGGCCGATGTCCAGCGCCAGGTCGTAGCGGCCCAGCGTCGTGTACAGGGCCACCCGCAGCCGGGCCACCTCGGCGCTGAACAGTCCGTCGCCGGCCAGGCCCTGCAGCGCCGCCAGGCGCATCTCGGCGGCCTCGAGCGCACCGGTCATGAACTCGGCCTCGCCGCAGAGCAGGCTGGCCTCCAGCGCCTCGGGACTGGTCTGCTCGTCGCCCAGCCAGGTCAGCGTCCAGCCGAAGAAATCCAGCGCCGCGTGATGCGCGGTGGCCGCCTTCGCGCGCTTGCCCGCTTCCAGGTTGATCAGCGCGAAGCGCGATGCTCGATCGGATGCACCACCGCCGGCCGCGCGAGGTTGGCCTGCGTGGCGGTCAGGAAGGCGGGGATGCGTTCGTCGTTGGCGGCGCGCAGCCGGCGCGTGATCGCCAGGTGCAGCGCGGCC
>NZ_VOSR01000989.1:0-708 GCF_007997345.1 Mitsuaria sp. TWR114 | reverse complement strand
GGCCGCCGCGGCGGCGCAGGAGCAGCTCGCCGGCGTGCAGACGCCCGACAAGGCGCTGCAGCAGGACGACGTCGACGCGCTGCTGGCCGAGATGGGGTTCTGATCCCCGTCCCCGCCGCGCTCAGGACCAGAGCAGCGGATCGACCTCGTAGAAGCGCCGCAGTTCCCCGTACAGCGCGGGATGCGCCTGCGCCAGCGCCCACGGCTGACCGAAGAAGCGCTCGCTCGCGACCGCGAAGAACTCCGCCGGCTCGGTGGCCGCGTAGTCCCCCAGCGGATCGGGCTCGCCCGCCGCGAGCCTCGCGCGCAGCAGGTCGAAGCTCTGCTGCATCACCGCCGCCCAGCGCGCCTGCCGCGCGCGATTGCCCAGCCAGGGCGCGCCATTGGCCCATCCCTTGACCTGATCCAACTGGTGCGCGAACTCGTGCACCGCGACGTTGTGGCCGCGCTCCGGCAGCGAGGCGTCGCGCAGCACGTCGTCCCAGGACAGCACGACCTGTCCCTCGCCCCAGGATTCGCCGCTCAGCACCTGGCGGTCCTGCATCTGCAGCGGGCCTTGATGACGCACGCGATCGACGATGAAGGCGCCGGGATAAACCAGCACCGTGTGCAGCTTCGGGTAGTAGCCGCGGGCCCGGCCCAGCAGCGGCAGCGAGGCCAGCGCGGCGATGGTGACGCGGACCTCGTCGGTGATGACCTGGCCGGCGC
>NZ_VOSR01000988.1:0-777 GCF_007997345.1 Mitsuaria sp. TWR114 | reverse complement strand
CCTGCTGGAGACCGACCTCTACAAGTTCACGATGTGGCAGGCGATGCTGCACCGGCATCCGCAGGCGCAGGCCGAGTACCGCTTCGCCTGCCGCAACACGCCGCAGTACCCGCTCGCGACGCTGGTGGCCGACCTGGAGCGCGAACTGGACCACCTGTGCGCGCTGACCTTCCGGCCGGACGAGCTCGACTACCTGCGCGGCCTGCGCTTCATGAAGCCGGACTTCATCGACCTGCTGCGCATCTTCCGTTTCCAGCGCGACTTCATTTCGGTGCGCGCGGACGGCGAGCGGCTCGAGATCATCGTGCGCGGCCCGCAGGTGCATGTGATGGGCTTCGAGATCTTCGTGCTGGCGATGGTCAACGAGCTGTACTTCCGGCGCTTCGATGCCGCGCCGGCGATCGAGGAAGGCCGGCGGCGGCTCAAGCGCAAGGTCGAGACGGTGCGCGCCTTCGTCCGCGACGAGGCGCCGCGCCGCCACCCGTTCCAGTTCTTCGACTTCGGCCTGCGCCGGCGTTTCTCCGGCGCCTGGCACGAGGAGGTGCTGCGCACGCTGCGCGACGAGCTGCCGGAGACCTTCCGGGGCACGTCCAACGTGCTGCTGGCCAAGGAATTGGGGCTGGTGCCGATCGGCACGATGGCGCACGAGTACCTGCAGGCCTACCAGGCCACCGGCGTGCGGCTGCGCGACCACCAGAAGGCGGCGCTCGAGGACTGGGTGCAGGAGTACCGCGGCGACCTGGGCATCGCGCTCACCGACGTGATCGGCATGGACGC
>NZ_VOSR01000987.1:0-730 GCF_007997345.1 Mitsuaria sp. TWR114 | reverse complement strand
CCCAGCGCCTGACGCTCGCGCAGCGGCCGGTGGTCGAGGCGTCGCTGCGGCTCTTCACCGTCGAGGACGGCCATCCGCGCGCCTGGACCCGGGTGGACGACTTCAGCGCCTCGTCGCGCTCGGACGCCCACTTCACGCTCGATCCGACCAGCGGCGAGGTCGTCGGCGGCGATGGCGAGCGGGGTCGCGTCTTGCCGCGCGGCTGCCAGATGGTCGCGTTCCACGCGTGGACGCGGCCGGCGCCGGCGGTCGCGCGCATCGACGGGCTGGCCGACAGCCCGCGCAACCGCGTGTTCCTGCCGGATGCCGGCGCGATCGGGCGGATCGCCGCTGGTGTGCCGATCGTGCTGGAGGACGCCGCGCCGGCCGAGACGCTGGCGCATGCGTTGGGTCGCGCGATCGAGCAGCGCGAGGCCCGCCTGCGCGCGGTGACCCGCGAGGACTTCGAGGCGCTCGCGCTCGCCACGCCCGGCCTGCGCGTGGCTCGCGCCATCGCGCTGCCCAACTTCTGTCCCGGCCTGGCCTGCGTGAACGCCCCTGGCATGGTCACCGTGATCGTGCTGCCATTCCTGCCGCTCGGCCGGCCGTTCCCGAGCCGCGGCTTCCTCGACCGGGTCGCCGCGCGGCTGGAGACGCGCCGGGTCCTCGGCACGCGCGTGGTCGTGGCCGGACCGGGCTACCTGGAGGTGGCGGTCCGCGCCCGCGTCCAGGCGCTGGACGGCATCGACGC
>NZ_VOSR01000986.1:0-1768 GCF_007997345.1 Mitsuaria sp. TWR114 | reverse complement strand
GGCGCTGGCGGCGCGGCCGGTCGACGCGCTGCTGGCCAATGCCGGCCACGGCCTGGGCCATGCCTTCCTGGACCAGGACTTCAATGCGGTGCGGCATGTCATCGACACCAACATCACCGGCACGCTCGACCTGATCCAGCGCGTCGGGCGGACGATGCGGGACCGCAATGCCGGAAAGATCCTGATCACCGGCTCGATCGCGGGCCTGATGCCGGGCACCTTCCAGGCGGTCTACAACGGCACCAAGGCGTTCATCGATTCCTTCGCCTATGCGCTGCGCAACGAACTGAAGGACACCAACGTGTCGGTCACGGTGCTGATGCCGGGGCCGACGGACACCGAGTTCTTCGAGCGCGCCGAGCTGACGGACACCAAGGTCGGGACGCAGCGCAAGCAGCCGCCCGAGGAGGTCGCGCGCACCGGCTACGAGGCGATGGAGGACGGCGAGAGCGCGGTGGTGGCCGGCTGGAAGAACAAGCTGCAGGCCGTGCTGGCCAACGTGACGCCGGCCGAGGTGCTGGCCGAGCAGCATCGGCGGATGGCGGAGCCGGGCAAGGCTTGAGCGGGCCGGCAGGCCGGGCACAGCGGAAAGAGGAACGGAACGCGCCGGAAGGCGGCTGTCGTGCGCGAGGCGCATGCGGCGCGCACTTGGGGGCGGCGCGCAGGCGCGCCCGGAAGGCTCGGGGTATAGACTGCCCCGCATCGTCGCGCCCTCCGGGGCGCGTGCTCATTCCGTTCCTCCGAAAGGCCTCCTCATGAAATCCCGTGCCGCCGTCGCCTTCGCAGCCGGCCAGCCGCTGCAGATCGTCGAGATCGATGTCGAGCCGCCCCGCAAGGGCGAGGTGCTGGTGAAGATCACCCACACCGGCGTCTGCCACACCGATGCGTTCACGCTCAGCGGCGACGATCCGGAAGGGCTGTTCCCGGCGGTGCTCGGCCATGAGGGCGCGGGCATCGTCGTCGAGGTGGGCGAGGGCGTCACCAGCGTCAAGCCCGGCGACCACGTCATCCCGCTCTACACCGCCGAATGCGGCGAGTGCCTGTTCTGCAAGTCCGGCAAGACCAACCTGTGCGTCGCCGTGCGCGCCACCCAGGGCAAGGGCGTGATGCCCGACGGCACGACGCGCTTCTCCTACCAGGGCCAGCCGGTCTACCACTACATGGGCTGCTCGACCTTCAGCGAGTACACGGTGGTGGCCGAGGTGTCGCTGGCCAAGGTCCATCCCGAAGCGAACCCCGAGCAGGTCTGCCTGCTCGGCTGCGGCGTGACCACCGGCCTGGGCGCGGTGAAGAACACCGCCAAGGTGCAGCCCGGCGACTCGGTGGCCGTGTTCGGCCTGGGCGGCATCGGGCTGGCGGTGATCCAGGGCGCGAAGCTGGCGCAGGCCGGCCGCATCATCGCGATCGACACCAACCCGTCCAAGTTCGAGCTGGCCAAGGTCTTCGGCGCGACCGACTGCGTGAATCCGAAGGACCACGACAAGCCGATTCAGCAGGTGATCGTCGAGATGACCGGTTGGGGCGTCGATCACTCCTTCGAATGCATCGGCAATGTCAACGTGATGCGCGCGGCGCTGGAGTGCGCGCACCGCGGCTGGGGCCAGTCCATCGTCATCGGCGTCGCGGGCGCGGGCCAGGAGATCTCGACGCGCCCCTTCCAGCTGGTGACCGGCCGAACCTGGAAAGGCACGGCCTTCGGTGGCGTGAAGGGCCGCTCGCAGCTGCCCGGCATGGTGGAGGAGGCGATGCGCGGCGACATCCAGCTCGC
>NZ_VOSR01000985.1:0-758 GCF_007997345.1 Mitsuaria sp. TWR114 | reverse complement strand
AGGGCCCGGTGCCCACCGGGTTCTGCGCGTTGCCGGCGGCGCTGCCGGGCTCGACGATCACCGCCGTCGCCTGCGCCAGCAGCGCCGGCAGGTCGGGCTCCGGATGCCTGAGCGTCAGCACCGCGGTCAGCGGATCGGGCGTCGCGATCGCGGCGATGTTCTCGAAGACGCGGCGGTCCTTGTTGAGGCTGTTCGGCGCGCCCGCGCGCTCGAAGCTGAACTTCACCGCCGTGGCGTCAAAGGGCGCGCCGTTGTGGAAGCGCACGCCCGGGCGCAGCGTGAAGGTCCAGGTCTTCTGGTCCGCCGAGGCGCTCCAGCGCAGCGCCAGCAGCGGCTTGGCCGAGCCGTCCTCGGCCACCTTGGTCAGCGGCTCCAGCACGTTGTAGAGCACGATCTCGCCGATGGCGGCGGCGGCGCCGGCGGTCGGGTCCAGGCCCGGGGGCTCGAGGGTCATGCCCAGCACCAGCGGCCGCCCGCCGGGCACCTGCGCGAAGGCCGGCAGCGCGGCGCCGAGGCTGGCGCCGACGGCGCCGATCGAGAGCCGGTGGAAACGGCGACGGTCCAGGGAGGTATCCATGGCCGCGGATCATGCCAAAGCGGCCAGCAGGTCCCGGGTGTAGGGATGCCGGGGATCGCCCAGCACGCGCGCGGCCGGGCCCTGCTCGACCGCTTCGCCGCCGCGCAGCACCAGCGCGTGGTCGCACAGCACCTCGACCGCCGCGAGGTCGTGGCTGACGATGACCAGGCTGATGCCGTCG
>NZ_VOSR01000984.1:0-657 GCF_007997345.1 Mitsuaria sp. TWR114 | reverse complement strand
CAGGCCGAGCCAGCGCAGCAACTGAGCGCTGACGCGCGTGTCCTCGCAGGCGACGGCGTCGACCAGCCCCAGCACGTGGATCGCGCGCAGGCTCAGGTCGGCGAGGTTGCCGATCGGGGTCGCGACGACGTAGAGCGTGCCGCCCGGGAATTGCTGATGACCGGCCGCGGCGGAAGCGGCGGCGATCAGCGAGGCGGACGGGGACGTCGACATGTTCAAGAAACTCTCCATCGGACGGGACGGCGCGGATGCGCAGGCACGGGGCGCCGGCGCCGAGCAGCGCGCCCTGGACTACCTGAGGCGGCAGGGGCTGCGGCTGGTGGCGCGCAATTATCGGGTCGCGCGCGGGCGTCCGCGCGGTCGCGTGGACCGGATGTGATCCTGTGGGCGCGGGACGGGACGCTGGTGTTCGTCGAGGTGCGTGCCAGGCAGCGCGATGCGCATGCGGCGCGGCGGCAGCGTGACGCGGGCCAAGCAACGGAAGGTGATCTTCGCGGCGACATGTTTCCTGCGCACGCTGGCGGAGATCCCGCCTTGCCGGTTCGACGTGGTGGCCATCGATGGCGACCGCGTCGAGTGGCTGCAAGGGGCCTTCGACGTGCCGGCCGAGCACTGAGCTCTGCGGCGGCCGATGGCCGTGCAGCACCCTTTATCATC
>NZ_VOSR01000983.1:0-738 GCF_007997345.1 Mitsuaria sp. TWR114 | reverse complement strand
TCCAGCGCGCGCAGGCGATCAAGGAGACCTTCTTCCCGGGCAGCAACACGCCGTCCCTGCGGCTGGACTTCAAGCCGATCGAGATGGACACCTCGATCCAGCAGTTCATCCTCGACGTCGACGGCCAGATCGTGCGCTACAGCCACGGCCCGCAGATCCCGACCTCGGTGCAGTGGCCGGGGCCGCGCGGCAGCTCGCAGGTGCGGGTGCAGCTGAGCCCGGCCAGCACGAGCGGCTCGTCCGGCATGGTCAACGACGGCCCGTGGGCGCTGTTCCGCCTGTTCGACCGGGTCAAGATCGAGAAGACCGCCGCGCCCGAGCGATTCAAGGCCACCTTCGAGATCGAGGGCCGCAAGGCGGTCTTCGAGGTCACCGCCAGCAGCGTCCGCAACCCGTTCCGGCTGCCGGAGCTCAACGAGTTCCGCTGCCCCGGCGGGCTGTGAGGCGCACCAGGAGAGACCGACGATGAGCGCGTTGCCCGAAGCCCTGAACACGTCCGGCGACACCGTGCCGGGCTGGTACGGCAAGGTCGCCGCCCTGGGCGACTTCGCCCAGCGGCGGCTGCCGCAGCACTGCGTGCGCCACTGCGACGCCTGGCTGTCCGGGATGATGCAGGACCTGCCCAAGGTGCTGGGCGCCCGCTGGCTCGACACCTACCTGACGGCGCCGGTGCTGCGCTTCGCCTGGGCGCCGGGCGTGGTCGACATGAAGTGGTGGTTCGGCGTGCTGATGGCCAGC
>NZ_VOSR01000982.1:0-996 GCF_007997345.1 Mitsuaria sp. TWR114 | reverse complement strand
CGCGCTCGATCAGCGCGCGCGCGCTGCCGGGGCCCACCGTGGCGGCCCAGGTGCGGTCGGGCCATGCGTCCTGGCCGCCGTCCGCGCGGCGCCGGTCGAAGAAGTGCTCGACGGCATTGGGGCTGACGAACATCGCCAGGTCCGTCGCCGGCAGCGCCGACCACGCCTGCGCCAGGTCGGCGGGATCGGCGGCGGGGGCGATGTCGATCAGCGGCAGCGAGGCGGTGGGCACGTTCAGCGCCGCCATCCGCCGGACCCAGTCGTCGGCCTGGGCCCGGGGACGGGTCAGCAGCAGTCGGACCGGGGCGACCTCGCCCGGCATCAGGCGTCCTTCAGGTACTCGGCGGCGCCCCGCTCGCGCAGCGCGTTCGCGGCGGCGACGCCCAAGCCTTCGGCCTGGTCCAGGTCGGACACGGTCGCGGCCGCCTCCGCCCGCAGCAGGGCCCGCTCCGGCTGGGTCGGGTGCCCCAGGGCGGCGGACAGCGTCAGCCGGCCGTCAGCCGCCCAGACCGCGTGCGCGGCCAGCGGCATCGAGCAGCTGCCCCCGAGCTCGCGCGACACCGCGCGTTCGGCGGCCGCGGCCAGCCAGGTGGGCGCGTGCGCCAGGGCGGCCAGGTGCTCGGCCAGCGGCGCCTGCCCGGCGCGGATCTCGATGCCCAGCGCGCCCTGTCCGGCGCACGGAATCATCTCGTCGACGCCGAAGTACTGGCGGATCCGGCCCTCGAGCTGCAGGCGCTTGAGGCCGGCGGCGGCCAGGACGATCGCATCGTACTGGCCCTCGTCGAGCTTGCGCAGCCGCGTGTCGAGGTTGCCGCGCACCGGCTCGATGCGCAGGTCCGGCCGCATGTTCTTGAGCTGCGTCACGCGGCGCAGGCTGGAGGTGCCGACGCAGGCGCCCTGCGGCAGCGCGGCGAGGCTGTCGTACTTCGAGGACACCAGCGCGTCGCGCGGATCCTCGCGCTCCAGCACCGCGGCGAGCACGAAGCCCGCCGGCAG
>NZ_VOSR01000981.1:0-792 GCF_007997345.1 Mitsuaria sp. TWR114 | reverse complement strand
AGGCCGCCGCGCGCGCGTCGAGCGCGACTTCAGCATGCGCGCCATGGTGGCCCGCTACCAGGGGCTGTATGACACGCTGCGCGGCCACCGTGCCGGCGACGACAAGAACAACTGAGGGATAGGCAGGGGAACGAGCATGTGCGGAATCAGCGGACTCTTCGACACCCGGGGGCGGCGCGACTTCGATGGCGCGCTGATGCATCGCATCAACGACTCGCTGCACCACCGCGGCCCGGACGAGGGCTCCATCCACCTGCAACCGGGACTGGCCTTCGGCCACCGCCGGCTGTCGATCATCGACATCGCCACCGGCCAGCAGCCGCTGTTCAACGCGGACCATTCGGTGGGCATCGTCTTCAACGGCGAGATCTACAACTACCAGCAGCTCACCGAGGAGCTGACCGCGCTGGGCTACGTCTTCCAGACCAAGAGCGACACCGAGGCCATCGTCCACGCCTGGTCGGCCTGGGGCGAGGACTGCGTGCACAAGCTGCGCGGCATGTTCGCCTTCGTGCTGTGGGACCAGGCGCGCGACCAGCTCTTCATGGCACGCGACCGGCTCGGCGTGAAGCCGATGTTCTACGCGCTGCTGGACGACGGCACGCTGGTCTTCGGCTCCGAGTTGAAAGCGCTGCTCGCGCACCCGGCGATGAAGCGCGACATCGTGCCGCAGGCGGTCGAGGAGTACTTCGCGCTGGGCTACGTCGCCGAGCCGCGCACCATCTTCCGCCAGGCGCTGAAGCTGCCGCCCGCGCACACGCTGGTCATCAAGCGCGGCGACCAGCGCCTGGG
>NZ_VOSR01000980.1:0-601 GCF_007997345.1 Mitsuaria sp. TWR114 | reverse complement strand
GCGGCACGCCGCTGTTCTCGGCGCTGCTGAACTACCGGCACGCCCACCGACGCCGCGACGCGTCCTCCGCCGCCTGGGACGGCATGGAGATCGATGCCGCCCAGGAACGATCGAACTATCCCTTCGGCCTGTCGGTGGACGACGACGGTGAAGGCTTCGGCCTCGTCGCGCAGGTGCATGAATCGCTGGATCCCGGCCAGGTCTGCGCGCTGATGCAGGCGGCTGTGACTTGCTTGGTCGATGCCTTGGCGCATCGGCCCGGGCAGGCCTTGTGCGCGCTGGACGTGCTGGACGACGCCTCGCGCGCGCGCCTGTCCCGCTGGGGCATCCCGACGCCGCGCTTCGACGGCACGCCGCCGGTGCCCCGCCTTGTCGAGCGTCAGGCTGTCGAGCGCCCTGACGCGGTGGCGCTCCTCTTCGGCGACGAGCAGCTCAGCTATGCGCAGTTCAACACCCGCGCCAACCGCCTGGCGCATCGCCTGATCGCGCTCGGCATCCGCCCCGAGGACCGCGTCGGCCTGGCCGTGCAGCGGTCGATGGACATGGTGGTTGCGCTGCTCGCCATCCTCAAGGCCGGCGCGGCCTACGTGCCGCTGGACCC
>NZ_VOSR01000098.1:0-9150 GCF_007997345.1 Mitsuaria sp. TWR114 | reverse complement strand
CCAGGCGCTGGGCGGCTACGAGGTCGCGGCGCGCACCGCCGATCCGCAGCTGGCCGACGCGCGGGCGGTGCAGGGCCTGCTCACCCATCTGGAGGGCAGCCTGATTCACCTGGGCTACCTGGATCCCGCCGCGCCGAAGAAACTGATGCCGCGGCTGAACCAGCTCTTCAACCGCGCCGGGCTGACGCAGGAAGAGGTCCACATCCTGCGCGGCATCGCCCGGGCGATCGAGAAGACCCGCCCCGCGGCGGACACGCCCCCCGCACTCGGGGGAGACGAGTAGCCGGACGCGCTCCCCATAAGGCCTGAGGCGGGCAAGGTTGAGGCCCGCCGCTAAACTGGCCGACCCTCATCACCGAGCCCCACGCGGGCTTGCATCGGGTTCCCCCACCATGTTCCAGCGTCTTCGCGAAGACATCGCCTGCATCCTCGAACGCGACCCCGCCGCCCGCTCGGCCTGGGAGGTGCTGACCTGTTATCCGGGTCTGCATGCGCTGATGGTGCATCGCTGCGCGCACTGGTTCTGGACCCGTGGTTTCCGGTGGCTGGGGCGCTTCACCTCGCACATCGGCCGCTTCCTGACCGGGATCGAGATCCACCCCGGCGCGACCATCGGCCGGCGGGTCTTCATCGATCACGGGATGGGCATCGTCATCGGCGAAATGACCGAGATCCACGACGAGGTCACGATCTACCAGGGCGTGACCCTGGGCGGGACCTCGCTGGTGAAGGGCGCCAAGCGGCATCCGACGCTGGAGCGCGGCGTGATCGTCGGCGCCAACGCCTGCATCCTCGGCGGCTTCACCGTCGGCGAGGGCGCGCGGGTCGGTTCCGGCGCGGTCGTGACCAAGCCGGTGCCGCCGGGCGCGACGGCGGTCGGCAACCCGGCCCGGATCATCGAAGCCAAGGCCGAGGCGCAGCGCGAGGAGGCCGCGGCCCGCATGGGGTTCTCGGCCTACGGCGTGACGCAGGGCGACGACCCGGTCGCGCAGGCCATGAAGGGCCTGATCGACAACGCGGCGGGGCACGAGCACCAGATCGCGCTGCTGTGGCAGGCGATCGCGAAGCTGTCGGAGGCGGAGCGCAGGGACTGCGTGCCGCAAGAGGCCCAGCAGGCCGAGAACTTCGACGCCGCCGAGCTGTCGAGATTGGTGAAGTGAGTCGCTGACGCGGCGCTCTCCAACTCCCTCTCCCCCTCGCGGGGGAGAGGGAATGAGAGATCAGTGATGGTGGCCGTGATCGCCGTGGGCGTGGCCGTGCTCGATCTCTTCCTGCGTGGCGGCGCGCACGTCCTTGACCTTGACGCTGATCTTCAGGTGCTGGCCCGCCAGCGGATGGTTGCCGTCCAGGTGCACGGTGTCGCCCTTGATCTTCACGACGGTGAAGACGTGGAATCCGTCATCCGCGGCCGGTTCCTCCTCGCCCTCCTTGGCCTGGCGGATCTGCAGCTGGCCGCCGACCTTCACGCCGGGCGGGAAGTCCTTCTTGGGGATGGTGATCAGCAGGCTTTCGTCGCGCTCGCCGAAGCCGGTCTCCGGCGTCAGTTCGATGGTGGTGGCGAAGCCCTTTTCCTGACCTTCCAGCGCGGTCTCGATGGCCGGCAGCGTGTTGCCGTAGCCGCCGATCAGCAGCGCCATCGGCTCGTCGGTCTTCTCGATGACCTGGCCGAGCTTGTTGGCGACCTTCAGCTCGACGGTGGCGATGGTGTCCTTGGTGATCTTCATGGGGTGTCGTTTCTCGTTGGGGCTTCTCGTGGAAGCGGTTGAAGCGTCGGCGGGGCAGGGGCCTGCGGCGGCCGCCGTCGTCGCGGTCACGCCGGACGCGGTGGGCGCTGCGCGGTCTTGGGACGGAACGCGGCGCAGACCGCGTCGCGGGTTTCCAGATAGGGGCCGCCGATCAGGTCGATGCAGTAGGGCACCGCGGCGAAGATGCCGCGGGCCGCGGCGTGGCCGGCCAGCGTCTCCGCGATTGCCTTGGGCTGACCGGGCAGGTTGATGATCAGCGCGCGGCCGCGGATCACCGCGACCTGCCGGGAGAGGATGGCCGTGGGCACGAAGTGCAGCGAGATCTGCCGCATCTGCTCGCCGAAGCCCGGCATCACCCGGTCGGCGACGTCCATGGTCGCCTCGGGCGTGACGTCGCGGATCGCGGGGCCGGTGCCGCCGGTGGTCAGCACCAGGTCGCAAGCGGCCTCGTCGACCAGGTCCCGCAGCGTGGCGGCGATCTGCTCGCGCTCGTCGGGGATCAGCCGCGGCTGGAACTCGATCGGATTGATCAGCGCGGAGCGCAGCCAGTCCTGCAGCGCGGGCAGGCCCTTGTCCTCGTAGACGCCGCTGGAGGCGCGGTCGCTGATCGAGACGATGCCGATCCGTACCGGCTCTGGCGGGGGCAGCGCGGCGGCGTCGACCGGGGCGGCGTCACTCATCGTCGCCCTCGTCGTCACCATCGTCCGCGGTGTCTTCGTCGCGCGACCCGCCCTTGGCGGCCAGCAGGTGCGCCTTGATGAACTGGAACAGCTCGCGCCAGGCGCGGCCGTTGCGCTGCTCGACCGCCTGCGCTCGGTCCTTGCGGGCGGCGCGGATCAGGCTGCGCAGTTGCTGCACGTCGACCGCTTCGAAGCTGTCGATGAAGCCCTGCAGCGCGTTGTCGTCCTCGACGAGGCGGTCGCGCCAGCGCTCGGCCTGGTGCAGTTCGAGCGAATCCTGCGCGCGACCAAGCTTGAACTCGGCCACGGCCTCGCGGATCGGCGCCGGATCGACCTGGCGCATCAGCTTGCCGATCAGCTGCAGATGGCGCTTCTTGCCGCTGCGGGCGGTGCCGGCCACGATGCGGCGGCCTTCCTTGATCGCGTCCATCAGCGCCTCGGGCAGGTCGAGCGCGGCCACGCGCTTCTCGGGCAGCGTCAGCAGTTCGGCGCCCAGCGCCTGCAGCGCGTCCATATCGCGCTTGAGCTGGCTCTTGCTGGGGCGGTCGTCTTCGAAGTCGTCGAAGTCCGCGCGGTCGTCGTGGTCGTCGTGATCGGGGTGCATGGGGGAAGAAAGCGAGAAGCCCCGACCGGAAGGGGCGGGGCACAGCGCCCGTATGATAGTCGCCACCCCGCCGCGGCCTCGGATCTCCCCAGGCCGCGCTGCTTTCACAGAGACCGCATTCATGAGTCAAGCCGAGCAAGGATTCGCCTACAGCCAGGACCATTTCCGCCAGTTGATCGAGGACGTCCTGGCCGAGGCCAAGCGCCTGGGCGCCAGCGACGCCGGCGCGGAAGTGTCCGAGGGCAGCGGCATGTCGGTGTCCGTGCGGCGCGGCGCGCTGGAGAACGTCGAGCGCAACCGCGACAAGTCGCTGGGCATCTCGGTCTACCTGGGCCAGCGCAGAGGCAACGCCAGCACCTCGGACTTCTCGCCGCAGGCGCTGCGCGACACCGTGCGCGCCGCCTACGACATCGCCCGCTTCACCGCCGAGGACGAGTTCGCCGGCCTGCCCGACGAGCAGGACCTGTCGCTGGACGAAGCCGCACGACCGTCGCTGGACCTGTTCCATCCCTGGGCGATCACCGCCGAGCAGGCGGCCGAGCTGGCGCTGCGCTGCGAGGACGCGGCGCTGAAGACCGACCCGCGCATCACCAATTCGGAAGGCGCGGCGGTGTCGGCGCAGCAGTCGCACTTCTTCTCGGGCAACTCGCGCGGCTTCCGCGGCGGTTATGCGAGCTCGCGGCATTCGGTGTCGGTGGCGCCGATCGCCGGCCGCGGCGCCGGCATGGAGCGCGACGCCTGGTACAGCTCGATGCGCGACGCGGCCGAGCTGTCGTCGCCTGAATCGATCGGCCGCTATGCCGCCGAGCGCGCGCTGGCCCGCCTCAAGGGCCGCAAGGTCAGAACGGCGAGCGTGCCGGTGCTGTTCGAGGCGCCGGTCGCCGCCGGCCTGCTGGGCGCGCTGGTGCAGGCCACCAGCGGCGGCGCGCTGTACCGCCGTGCGAGCTTCCTGCTCGACAGCCTGGACCAGCAAGTCCTGGCACCGCACGTGGAGGTGGTCGAGGACCCGCATGTGCTCAAGGGCAAGGGCAGCTCGCCCTTCGACGACGAAGGCGTGACGACCAAGGCCCGCACCGTGGTCGAGGCCGGCGTGCTCAAGGGCTACTTCCTGTCGACCTACTCGGCGCGCAAGCTGGGCATGCGCACGACCGGGCACGCCGGCGGTTCCCACAACCTGACGATGCGCAGCAAGGCCACCGCGCCCGGCGACGACCTGCCGACAATGCTGCGCCGGTTGGGCACCGGGCTGTTCGTGACCGAGCTGATGGGGCAGGGCGTCAACTACGTGACCGGCGACTACTCGCGCGGCGCGAGCGGCTACTGGGTCGAGAACGGCGTGATCGCGCATCCGGTCCACGAGATCACCATCGCCGGCAACGTCAAGGAGATGTTCCAGCAGATCGTCGGCATCGGCGCGGATACCTACACGCTGGGCAGCAAGACGGTGGGATCGATCCTGATCGAGCGCATGAAGCTGGCCGGCGCCTGAGCGGCCCGGGCTTCCCCGTTCTCCGACGAAGCGGCGCCTCGGCGCCGCTTCTGTTTTTTCGCGCCGCCGTCCTGGGCGCCCCCCGGGCTTGTCAGGTTGACGCCAGCCCGGCGGTGGTTAATCCTGCGTGCGCCCAAGGCCGCCCCGGGAGGGTGGTCCATACCAACGAAAGCAGCGAAACAGGAGACTTCATGGAGCGTCGTTCCTTCGTCAAGAATGCCGGCCTGGCCGGCGTGCTGGCCGCCGGTGCGGCCCCGGCCATCGTGCATGCGCAGGCCAACATCCGCTGGCGCATGGCTTCGAGCTTCCCCAAGCAGCTCGACACGATCTACGGCGGCGGCGAGGTCTTCGCCAAGAAGGTCAGCGAGCTCAGCGGCGGCAAGTTCCAGATCAGCGTGCATGCGGGCGGCGAACTGATGCCGGCCTTCGGCGTCGTCGACGGCGTGCAGAACGCGACGGTGGAGATCGCGCACACGGTGCCGTACTACTTCTTCGGCAAGGACGAGACCTTCGCGATCGGCGCGTCGATCCCGTTCGGGCTGAACTCGCGGCAGATGACCGCGTGGACCTTCCACGGCAATGGCCTGAAGCTGATGCGCGAGTTCTACCGGAACTACAACATCATCAACTTCCCCGGCGGCAACACCGGCGCGCAGATGGCGGGCTGGTATCGCAAGGAGATCAAGTCGGCGGCCGACTTCAAGGGCCTCAAGTTCCGCATCGGTGGCTTCGCCGGCCGGGTGATCGAGCGCATGGGCGGCGTGCCGCAGAACCTGCCGGGCGGCGAGCTCTATTCGGCGCTGGAGAAAGGCACGATTGATGCGGCCGAGTGGGTGGGACCGTATGACGACCTGAAGCTGGGCTTCAACAAGGTCGCGCCGTTCTACTACTACCCCGGTTGGTGGGAAGGCGGCCCGCAGGTCGACTTCTACATCAACACCAAGGCCTACGAGGGCCTGTCGGCGGAGTACAAGGCGATCGTCGAGGCGGCCTCGGCCTACACCCATGTGGACATGCAGGCCAAGTACGACGTGCTGAACCCGCAGGCGCTCAAGCAGCTGGTGGCGGCCAAGACCAAGCTGATGCGCTTCCCGAAGGATGCGATGGACCTGGCGTTCAAGGAGTCGATGGCGCTGTACAGCGAGCTGTCGGCGAAGAACCCGAACTGGAAGAAGGTGTACGAGGATTACGCCAACTTCCGGCGCGACCAGAACCTGTGGTTCCGCTTCGCGGAAGCGGGCTTCGACGACTTCATGCAGTCGCAGCGGTTCTGAGCGAGCTCAGGCCTGATTGAAGCGAGCCGTGTCCGGGAGGGCACGGCTTGTTGGCTTTTGGAGGGGCGTGTTGCTGACCAGCCGGAAGCGAGGCATCGCGGGTGGCCGGATCTAGTCGTCAGCTTCGTCCCGAATCCGCGTTTTGCTTGGCCGCGCGCACCATCGCGCGATAGTCCATCAGTCTTCGAACTAGATCCTCGTCCCGAGCGTAAAAGACCTCAGGGCAGGGGGTGGTGGGACGAACGGCGTTGACGATCAACTGCCCAAGGCGTAGGTCAGGTGACTCTTCCCAAGCGGCTCGCAACGCTGACAGGATCTCGTCGATTCGGGCGGGATTTCGCATGGGGCAAAGCCTACTCCAAGCAGCCGTCCGACTGGCCCCAAGTCGATTCATTGAAAAGAGAGACAGCCTCGGCCGCGGCGCTCAACTGCGGCGGCCGGCCACGCCCATCGGCCCGTTCATTTGATGCGGCGGTCGTAGTGCCATGCTCGCAGCTTGGTGGCCGTGATGTCCTTGATCGCTGGATGGATCGGATTGATGAGCACGTTCGATTCTTCGGGAACGATCACCGACGGCACCACCAGGAGCGGTGATTCGCCTTGCGTCAGCCATGCGTCCCCGATGTCCAGCGAAACCCGCCCCTCGGGAATAGCGCTCCAACCCGGGTTCAGGTCTTCCGCCCGAAGAACGGACTTGCAGGCCCACACCTCCTCCGGCACGTCGATCCGAATGAGATAGCGATTGAGCGGGAGCGAGCCATCTTGCAGATGCACGACAGTTTCCAGGCAGGACAGGGAGGCGGTGACCGAGGTGTAGACAACCGGACGCCCAGCACGATTCCAACGGCCGCCCGAGATTTCCGCGCCCTTGCCGCTGAGGTCCTCGGCCAGGTACTCGCGGGTGTCCGTCGCGATCCGCCAGAGCTGGATGCTCACGCGTAGGCTCCACTCTGCATGCGCGCGATCAGGTTGGACACCAACTGCTGACCTTCCGCGGTATCCATGAAATCAGCGGGCTTCCTGCCTCCCAACGCCGGCAGCGGACGATCCAGCCACGTCGCGGTCCAGGCGGGTGCATCGAAGTCCGTCGGGTCGCCGGACTCCTCGACCATCGCCTGCACCTGGCCGACCAGGCGCGCCATGCCGATGACCTTCGAGCTTTCGTCCGGCGAGAGCAGCTTGTTCTCGCGAGCCTTGCGCTCAACGGTCGCACGCGCCAATCCGAGCGTGCCCAGAAACTTCTCCTTCGGCATCGCCATCTGCTTCGCGAGGTCTTCTACGACGCAGGGATGGATGCCCTGCTTGACGATGACGACCCGTTCCATGGGCTCGGCGTAGAACAGGATCCGGTAGGTCTCGGCGTTCAGATGTTCCGTGCAGGCGAACGCCAATACCTTCCTGGTCGATGTGAGCCGTCCGCTCTGGGTGAGCGCCTTGGATGAGGTCTTCATTGCTTGGCGTGCTGCTGAAATCGACTTGGCCATGATGCGCTCCTTCGAGCGCTCAGTATTGCTCATTTGAGCGGGCGATGCATCCATGGCGGAGCCCGGTGGGAATGGCCAGCTAATTCCAGGGGGCGCGGAGCGGGGTAGGGAAGGGCTTGCTCGCATGAAGCAAGTGTTCTCCCTTCACCGATGGCGAGCCATCCGTCAAAGCTGCGCTGATGACGTCATGGGCGACGTGAGCGAGTGGGGCCGCCGACTGGAATCAGTGGGGATATGTCCACAGCACTTGCCGCGCGCGTCCCCTCAATCCGCCCCAATCCTTCGCCCCAACACCTCCTGGATCGTCCGCGTCAGCGCCCCCAGTTCGATCGGCTTGGCGACATACCCCTGGAACCCCGCCGCCAGCCCCTCCTGCCGGTCCGCCACCATCGCGAAGGCCGTCAGCGCCAGCGCCGGCAACTCCTCCGCGCTGCCGCCCGGCAACTGCCTCACCGCCCGGATCAGCGAGCGGCCATCCATCTCCGGCATGCCGATGTCGGACACCAGCAGGTCGAAGCGCTCGCCGTCCGTCAGGCGCGACAGCACCTCCGCCGCGCTGCCCGCGACGCTGACCTTCGCGCCCAGCCGGCTCAGCGCCACCTGGCCCACTTCGCGCGCATCCTCCTCGTCGTCGACCAGCAGCACCCGCACGCCCGACAGCGTCTCCTCCGACAGCTCCACCGGCGCCGCGCTCGGCGGCGGCGGCAGGGCCTGGTCGGCCAGCATCGGCAGGCGCAGCTCGAAGCAGGCCCGCCGCCCGGGCCGGGACTGGCGGCGCTGATGCGGCCCTTGTGCAATTGCGCGATGGCGCGCGCGATCGCCAGGCCCAGTCCGAGGCCGCCGACCTTGCGTGTCGACGAGCCGTCCTCCTGCCGCAGCCGGTCGAAGACATAGGGCAGGAACTCCGGCGAGATGCCGCGCCCGGTGTCCTGCACGCGCAGCAGCGCTTCGCCGTCCGCGACCTCGACCTGCACGTCCACGCGTCCGCCGCCGTCGGTGAACTTGATCGCGTTGCCGATCAGGTTGGTCAGCACCTGCGCCAGCCGCTGCGCGTCGCCGGCGATCCACACCGGCTCGGGCGCGGCGCAGTTCAGCGCGACGCCCTTGCCCTGCGCCTCGTGCAGCGCGCCCAGCACCGACTCCGAAGCCAGCGCCGACAGGTCCAGCGGCGCCGTCTGCAGCACCAGCTTGCCGGCGGCCACCGCGCTCATGTCGAGCAGGTCGTTGATCATCCGGCCCTGCAGCTGCGCATTGCGCCGGATCACCGCCGCGGCCTTGCCCAGCATCGGATGCGCGTCCGAGAAATTAGACAGGATGTCCGCCCAGCCGGTGATCGCGCTCAGCGGCGAGCGCAGCTCGTGCGACAGCACCGCCAGGAACTGGTCCTTGAGCTCGTTGGCCCGCTCCGCCTCCTCCTTGCCCTGGCGCAGCGCCTGCTGCGCCTCGTAGGCCGGCGTGGAGTCGCGGATGATCTTCGAGAACCCGGTCAGCGCGCCCGACGCGCTGAACAGCGGCGTCACCACGCCCTCGGCCCGCAGCCGCGTGCCGTCCTGGCGCATCAGCCAGCGGTCATCCCGGGCCGAGCCCTGCGTCAGCGCGAGCGCCAGCTCGTTCTCGAGCACGTCCGCGGCGCGGTCCTCCGGCGTCAGCAGGATTTCCGCCGACATGCCCCGCACCGCCTCCAGCGCATGGCCGAAGATCGTGCCGGCGGCGCGGTTCCAGTCGCGGATCCGGCCCTCGGCGTCGAGCAGGATGACCGCATGGTCCTGCAGCGAATCCACCACCCGCGCATACAGCGCGTCGGCCTCGCGCACGTTGTTGACCAGGAAGGGCGTGTCCCACAGCGCCATCTCCTTGGCGATGCCCACCAGCGT
>NZ_VOSR01000979.1:0-1155 GCF_007997345.1 Mitsuaria sp. TWR114 | reverse complement strand
TGAACGCGCGCCGCGCAAGGCGCCCGATCACGGTGGGCAATCGCAACGGAGGTGCAACGAATGCATCTCCGGGGCGTCGTTCATGGGGTCGTCATCGCGCGTGGACAGACTCGCGGGCTTCCTCCCTCCCGTGCCCCGCCTTTGGGCGGCCTCCTGCTCGTGAACACTGTCCGCACCGATTCTTCCGAACCCGTCGACGCCATCGTCTCCAACGTCAGGACCAACACCGACGTCACGGCCAACGCTGACCGCAGCCGCCTCGCCGCGGCGGGCGCCAGACGCGCGCATCCGATGACGGCGTGGCGCGACGCGCAGGCGGATGTCGACGAGCAGGCGCAGGTCGAGCGCATCCGCGCGTATATCCGCGCCGGCGACTGCTATCAGGTCAACCTGACGACGCGGCTGGCGGCGGAGACGGTCGGCGCCGACGAGGCTGACAAAGCCGGCGAAGGCGACGAAGGCGACGAAAGCGACTTCGATCCGGTCCTGCATTTCTTCGCGTTGCACGCGGCGCAGCCGGGCGGCTTCGCGCTGTTCCTGCGCACCGGCGAGGGCGACGACCATCACAGCGTCGCCAGCGTCTCGCCCGAGTTGTTCTTCGACTGGCGTCCCCTGCCCGAGGCGCCGCAGGCCAGCCACACCTGGCTGCTGTCGGCCCAGCCGATGAAGGGCACGGCGCCGCGCGGCCGCGACCGCGCCGGCGACGAGGCCGCGCAGGCCTACCTGCGCACCAGCGCCAAGGAGCGCGCCGAGAACCTCATGATCGTGGACCTGCTGCGCAACGACCTGTCGCGCGTGGCGGTGCCGGGCTCGGTGCGGGTGCCGCGGCTGTTCGAGCTGCACGCGCTGCCCACGGTCTGGCAGATGACCTCGACGATCAGCGCGGTCACCCGCGCCGGCCTCGCGCTGGACGAGGTGATGACGGCGCTGTTCCCCTGCGGCTCGATCACCGGCGCACCCAAGAAGCGAGCGATGGAGGTCATCGACGAGCTCGAGCCCGGCCCGCGCGGCTGGTACTGCGGCGCGCTCGGGCTGCTGCAGCCGGGTGGGGCGGTGACCTTCAACGTGCCGATCCGCACCGTCGAGCAGGCGGGCCGCGCGCTGCGCTGCGGCGTGGGCAGCGGCATCACGCTCGATTCGCGGCCGCGGGACGAG
>NZ_VOSR01000978.1:0-909 GCF_007997345.1 Mitsuaria sp. TWR114 | reverse complement strand
GCCGCGGCCAGCGCGGCCAGGCCGGCGCCCAGCAGCAGGAAGGGGCCGGTCCACAGCAGCCAGGTCGACGGCCGCCACGGCGGCAAGTAACGGACGAAGGCGCCATAACGCGCCTCGAAGAAGGCGACGACCTCGGCGTCGCTGCGACCGTCGCGCAGTTGCTCGCGGATGGCCTGGCGCATGTCGGCGGCCAGCGGCGCGTTGGATTCGGCCAGTGTCTGGTTCTGGCAGACGACGCAGCGCAGCTGGTGGGCGAGGCGCGATTCGCGCGCCTCGAGCTCCGCGATCGCGGCGGCCGGCGCCGCAGCCGAGACCGTCGCCGTGCCGGCCTCCGGCGCACCTGAGGCCGACGACGCGGTCAAGGCGATCAGCGCGCTCAGCGCCACCGGCGCCAGACGTCTCGCGGCAAGACGCAGGCGCGCGCTCATCGCGCCGCCTTCAGCGCGGGCAGCAGCTTGTCGCGCCAGACCTCGGCGGTCACCGGTCCCTGGTGGCGATAGCGCACGCGCCCGCGGGCGTCGATGACGAAGGTCTCCGGCACGCCCTGCACGCCGAAGTCCAGGCCGACCCGGCCATCGGCGTCGATCGCCGACGCCCGGTACGGGTTGCCCACGGCGCCCAGCAGCGCGCGGGCCGCGTCGTCCCGGTCCTTGTAGTTGAGGCCGTACAGCGGCACGCCGTCCCGTGCCGACAGCTGGCGCAGCGCCGGCAGCTCCTGCCGGCAGGGTTCGCACCAGGACGCCCAGACGTTGAGCATCCACGGCTGCCCGCGCAGGGCGGTGCTTCCCAGTTGCTGGCCGGGGTCCTCGAGCACCGGACGCTCGAACACCGGGACCGGGCGATCCAGCAGCGCCGAGGGCAGCGCGCGTGGATCGCGTTCCAGCCCGAGGGCCAGCATCAGCGCCAGGC
>NZ_VOSR01000977.1:0-847 GCF_007997345.1 Mitsuaria sp. TWR114 | reverse complement strand
GAGCAGGCCGCGCCCGTCGAGTACGCGGCCGAGCTCAAGTTCGACGGCCTGGCGATCAGCCTGCGCTACGAGCGCGGCGTGCTGGTGCAGGCCGCCACGCGCGGCAATGGCGAGACCGGCGAGGATGTGACGCAGAACGTGCGCACGATCCAGCAAATCCCGCTGCGACTGCGGGGCGACGGCGCCAAGGCCGAGGTGCTGGAGGTGCGCGGCGAGGCCTACATGCGCCGCGACGATTTCGAGAAGCTCAACGAGCGGCAGCGTGCCAACAACGAGAAGACCTTCGTGAATCCGCGCAACACGGCCGCGGGCGCGATCCGCCAGCTCGATCCGGCGCTGGTGCGGCAGCGGCCGCTGAGCTTCTTCGCCTACGGCATCGGCGAGACGCGCGGCTGGGATATCCCCGCCACGCACAGCGCGATGCTGGACGCGCTGCAGTCCTACGGGCTGCCGGTCAACGCCGACCGCGCGGTGGTGCGCGGCGCCGAAGGGCTGGTGAAGTTCCACCGCGAGATCGGCGAGAAGCGCGACGCGCTGCCCTTCGACATCGACGGCGTCGTCTACAAGGTCAA
The DNA here is from genome assembly GCF_007997345.1 of Mitsuaria sp. TWR114. Taxonomy (NCBI): domain Bacteria; kingdom Pseudomonadati; phylum Pseudomonadota; class Betaproteobacteria; order Burkholderiales; family Sphaerotilaceae; genus Roseateles; species Mitsuaria sp. TWR114. The sequence goes on along the minus strand of NZ_VOSR01000977.1, from coordinate 275 downwards.
CAGCCGCGAGCTGCAGCGGCGGCTCGGTTTCGTGTCGCGCGAGCCGCGCTGGGCGGTCGCGCACAAGTACCCGGCGCAGGAGCAGGTCACCAAGCTGGACCGCATCGAGATCCAGGTCGGGCGCACCGGCAAGCTGACGCCAGTGGCCAAGCTGGAGCCGGTCTTCGTCGGCGGCACGACGGTCAGCAACGCGACGCTGCACAACCTCTTCGAGATGCGTCGCAAGGGCATCCGCGTCGGCGACCAGGTGATCATCCGGCGCGCCGGCGATGTCA
>NZ_VOSR01000976.1:0-526 GCF_007997345.1 Mitsuaria sp. TWR114 | reverse complement strand
CGTGATCGCGATCGGCCTGTCGGCCGCGGGCGCGATGCTGTCGCGTGGTGCGGCGGAGCCTCGCCGGAGAGCGCGTTGGCTGGCGTGGGCGATCTACATCGGCGCGATGGCATCTTGCGGGGCGTTGATCGCGGTGATCGCGGCAATCGCGCCGAAGGTCTGACGTCGAGGCGCCGCGGTCAGCGTGCTGCCGACGCAGGCCTCGTTCGAGGGCGCTCAGCTGTGCTCAGCTGTGCGGCCAGCCCATGGCTGCCAACGCGTCGTCGTAGTCCTCAGTCGAGGCCGCATCGAGCCGAGCGGTGTCGGCTTGTTGGCCGAGCGATGCAAGGCAAAGCAGCGTCGCGCCGCCGAAGGCGATCAGATCTTCGGCCGCAGCCACCGGGGCGTCGTGGCCGAGCGCCCGCGACAGGCGCTGGCGCAGCCGGTGACAGACGTAGGTCGACACGACAGCGCCCACGGTGCCGGCCAGTGCCGCCGGCCATGAACGCCCACCCGCCAGCGCGGCACCGGAGATCGCGCCGCTGAT
>NZ_VOSR01000975.1:0-3086 GCF_007997345.1 Mitsuaria sp. TWR114 | reverse complement strand
CCGCAGGGCGACCGTCCCTTCGGCGACCGCCCGCGTTTCGGCGATCGTCCGCAGCGTGACGGCCAGGGCTTCGGCGGCGGCAACCGCTTCGAGCGTCGCGACGGTCAGGTCCAGGACCGTCCGCAGCGTGACTTCGGCGGCCCGCGTGGCGGCCAGGGCGGCAACGGCGGCGGCTTCGAGCAGCGCCGTGGCGGCTTCGATCCGCGCTTCGATCGTTCGGCCGAGAACAACGACCGCTACGGCCCGCGCGCCGAGCGCCCGGCCTTCAAGGGCAACGACGGCTTCGAAGGCCGTCCGGCCAAGCCGGCCTTCAAGGGCCCGCGCCAAGGCGGCGACGACCGCGGCGGCTTCGTCAAGAAGGGCCCGCGCAAGGGCTACTGAGCCCTCGCGGCTCGGACTGAAGGGGAACGCTGAGGGATGCGCGTCGAGGGTCGGATCGTCCAGTGGGATGACGCGAAGGGCTACGGCTTCATCGCGCCGTCCGACGGCGGCCCGAAGCGCTTCGTGCACATCAGCGCCTTTTCGCTGCGCGCGCGCCGGCCTTTCGTCGGCGAGCGCGTGAGCTACCAGCCCGGCGCCGACGCGCAGGGCAAGCCCCGCGCGCTCGAGGTCAAGAGCCTCGAGCCCAAGCCGGCCCCCGCCGGCCCGGCGCCACGCCCGGGCGGCGCGGCCCGGCCGCGCGACCGGTCGCAGCCGCTGCGCGGCTCGGCCCCATCCTCCAAGCCTTCCGCCGACACCGGTGCCTCGCTCTGGCTGGTGCCGGGATTCGCCACGCTGGTGCTGCTCACGCACCTGGCTTGGCCGCTGCCGCGCGGGCTGTGGGGCACCTATGTCGCGATGAGCTTCGCGACCTTCATCGTCTACGCGCTGGACAAGCGCGCCGCCCGGCTGGGCCAGTGGCGCGTCAAGGAGTCCACGCTGCATGGGCTCGCGCTGCTGTGCGGCTGGCCCGGCGCGCTGCTGGCCCAGCACCTGCTTCGCCACAAGAGCGCCAAGCCGGGCTTCCGGCGGGTGTTCTGGTTGAGCGTCGCGCTCAACATCCTGGCCTTCGTTTGTCTCTTCACGCCGCTGCTGTCGCCTTTCTTCTCGGGGATCTCCGACCACTGGAACACGCGATCGGCCGGCGACTTCGTTTGATGCTGCAGTTGAAAGTGATCGGCACGGCGGACCTTCCCGCCGTGCTCGCCTTGCAGGCCCAGTGTTATGGGCCCGAGTTCCTGGAAAGCGCCGAGGCCTTCGAGGCCAAGCTGCGCGCGGCGCGCCATCTGCACTGCTCCTACCTGGCCGTCGAGGCCGGCGAGCCGCTGGCGTATGTCGTCAGCCTGCCGGTCGACGATGGGCAACTGCCGGCCCTGGATGCGCCGGAGGTCGCGCCGGCGCGTGCGCCGCGCACGCTGTACCTGCACGACCTGGCGGTGTCGCCGGCGGGGCGCTCGCGGCAATTGGGCCGCAAGCTGTTGCGGCAGGTGGTGAACCGCGCGCAGGACATGGGCCTGGCGCAGATCGCGCTGGTGGCGGTGCAGGGCTCGCGCGAGTACTGGCAGCGCCAGGGTTTCGCCGCCGCGGACGCGCCTTCGGGCTCCGCGCTGGCGCAGAAACTGGCCAGCTTCGGCCCCGGGGCGACCCTGATGCGAAGGGCGCTCGGACCCGTCTGAGGGGGCGCGATAATCCCGCCCCATGACCCTGACCCCGGGAGGCGCGGACGACGCTCTGCGCGACGATCTCCCCGAACCCTCTTTCGAAGACCATTTCCGCGAAGGCCAGCTCCCGCAGGACTCCCTCCTGTGGTGGCAGCTGGAACGCAACGAGGCCCTGCTGGCCGCGCAGCGCGCGCTCTTCCATGGCCCGTCCACGCTGGTGCGGCTGCGCGTCTGGGTGTTCATCGAGCTGATGAGCCTGCCGCACTCGCGGCTCTCGCGCGACGACCTGAACCGCCATTTCCACCTGCTGCGCGACGAGGCGCTGGAGCTGGTGCTCAAGCGCCTGCGCGACGCGCAGCTGCTGCTCTGGGACGCGTCCAACCAGCAGTACGGCGTGACGCCGCTGGCGCAGCAGCTGATGGCGATGGTCTCGCCGCTGACGCAAGGCCAGGCCGCTGACGAGGACGGCGACCTGGCCGGCCTGCTCGCCAATGTGGCCGGCGCGCAGCAGCTCGGCACGCTGGAGCCGGCCCAGCTGCAGCATCTGCTGGCGCAGCTCTCGCGGCTCTACAACGAATTCGCCGACGCGATCGCCTCGGGCTCCGAGTTCCACCTGCGCCGCGCGCGCATGCGCTTCGAGCGCGCGCTCAAGCTGGTCGAGCGCGCCAGCGAGGCGCTGTCCGCGATCATCCGGCAGGCCGAGAACGACGGCAACGCGCGCCTGGAGCGCCTGGCGCGCGAGCTCGGCCTGGCGCAGGCGCGGCTGCTGGCGATGGCCAGCCAGTTCAACCGCGCGCTGCAGCAGGCCGACCGCCAGCGGGTGACGCTGGGCTCCACCGGCATCACGACGACCGACGTGCGGCGCTGGCTGCAGGAGGTCCCGTTCCTGGAAAACCTGGCGCTGGGCGCGCTGTCTCGGCCGGTGCATCCGGTCTTCGTCGCGCAGCATGAACTGCTGGACGGCTGCGAGGCCGAGTTCGAGCGCGACCGCCCGGTGCCGCCCACGCCCGAGCCGCTGCCCAGCGGCCTGGCCGCGCCGCCGGGCGAGCTGGCCGTGATGAGCCTGCCGCCGGAGATGGCCCAGTTGCAGGCGCTGCTGGGCCGCTGGAGCGGCGACGGCGTGCCGATGAACGACCTGCGTCCCGCGGTGCTGGGCGGCAGCTACGCGCGCGCGGCGTACCGCGCGCAGCTGCTGCCGCTGCTGGGTGATCCGCAGGCGCAGCATCTGGCCGGCGCGACCGGCGACATGGCGCGCCAGCCGTGGCGCGTGCGCTGGTCCGCCGAACAGGGCGAGATCGATGACGAGCACGTCCGCTGGATGAGCCAGGGCGTGCTGCACTCGACGGAGGTCGAGCCGCCGGCCGAGCCCGAGCCCGAACCCAAGTGGCGCCCGCCCGAGGAAACGCCCAAGCGCGGCCGCCGCAAGGCGGCGGTCGCCGGCACCGA
>NZ_VOSR01000974.1:0-1274 GCF_007997345.1 Mitsuaria sp. TWR114 | reverse complement strand
GGGCGGCGACACCTTCATCGACAACAAGCGCCGCAAGGACAGCCTGCTCTACGGCATCGTCGAGACCGACCTCGGCGCCCGCACCGTGCTGGCCGCCGGCTTCGAGTACCAGAAGAACGACATCGACGGCGCCAACTTCGGCAACATCCCGCCCTACTACGGCAACGGCGCGCGGCTGGTGGTGCCGCGTTCCTACTCCTTCAGCACGCCCTGGAGCACCTGGAACATGGAGACCCGGCGGGTCTTCGTCAACCTGCAGCACGCCTTCGACAACGGTTGGCAGGTCAAGGCCGAGGTGGCACAGGTCAAGAACCAGCGCGAGCGCTACAGCGGCGACCTGCAGAGCACGCTGCCCACCTTCCCGATCAACGCGGCGACCAACATCGGCGTCGTCTCGCTGAGCGACAACCCGGCGGACGGCACCAACAAGTCGCTGGACGTCTACGCCTCCGGCCCCTACCAGCTGTTCGGCCGCACGCACCAGGCGGTGATCGGCTTCAACGTGAACAAGCTGGAGACCGAGATCGCCAACAACAGCGCGCTCAACACCGGCACGCGGCTGGATCGCCGCCCGGGTGGCGTCTTCGACCTCGGCGCGATCGCCAAGCCCGACTTCCAGTACCCGCGCCTGCGCCAGAACGCCGAGACCGACGAACGCGCGGCCTATGCGTCCACGCGCCTGCAGGCGACCGATGCGCTGTCGCTGCTGGTCGGCGCGCGGGTGACCTCCTACGAGAACCGGTCCTACCAGCGCTCCTGGGCCGGCACGGCCAACGGCGCGCGGGTGGACGGCGTGCCAATCAAGGAAACCTCGGTCGTCACGCCCTACGCCGGCGTGGTCTACGACCTGACCGGCGAGTTTTCGGTCTACGGCAGCTTCACGCAGATCTTCCAGCCCAACACGTCCAAGGACGAAAGCGGCAACGTGATCGATCCGCAGCGCGGCAGCAACGTCGAGGTGGGCGTGAAGGGCGAGCACTTCGGCGGCCGCCTGAACACCGCGGTCGCGGTCTTCCGCACCAAGCAGGACCACGTGCCGGTGGCCACCGGCACGCTGCAGCCGGATGGCTCGCCGGCCTTCCGCGGCGAGCGCGGCACGGTGACCGAGGGCTTCGAGCTGAGCGTCTCCGGCGAGGTGCTGACCGGCTGGCAGCTGATGGCCGGTTATGCCTACGGCACGCCACGCAAGGCCGATGGCACGCCGCTTTCGCCGCACCTGGCCACGCGCATCGTCAACCTGGCGACCAGCTACCGCCTGCCCGGCGCGCTGAGCC
>NZ_VOSR01000973.1:0-519 GCF_007997345.1 Mitsuaria sp. TWR114 | reverse complement strand
AGCAGCAGCATGCCGGTGATGCCGCCCGGCGAGCCGTCGGCCGCGGCCGGGAAGCGATGCCAGTGTTCGCCCACCACGGTCAGTCCGGCCGACGCCACCGCCTCGCGAGCCTGGCCCGCCAGGCCGGGGGCGTCCGTCAGCAGCGCCGCGCGCGCGCAGCGGGCCAGGTCGGCGGTGAGATGCAGGCCGTTCATGGCGGCGGAGTGTAGGGCGGCGCCGTGTGGGGCGGCGCGACGCGCAGGGCCGGGTTTCGTCCGCGCGCCGCGGTCAGCGGGTGGCGGCTCAGCTGTCGACCGGCTGGCCGGCCTCGGCCAGCAGCGCGTGGCAGCGCTCCTCGTGCTGGGCGATCTCGGCGAGGGTGACCTCGATGTCGCTGAGCTGCTGCTGCAGCTGCTTGCGGTGCTGGTCCAGCACGCCGAGGAAGGCGCGCAGCTGCGGCACGGTGTCCGACTGGTTGTCGTACATGTCCACCAGCTGCTTGATCTCCTGCAGCGACAGCCCCAGGCGCTTGCCGCGCAG
>NZ_VOSR01000972.1:0-534 GCF_007997345.1 Mitsuaria sp. TWR114 | reverse complement strand
AGCGACAGCAGCGCCGCCAGCAGCAGCGCGGCGGTCAGCGCGGCGCCGGCAAGGAAGCCGGCGCGCCTCATGCCGGACCTCATGCTGCCCTTTGCACCGTCCTTCATGCCGCGCCCTCCGCCTCGACGTCGGCCTCGGCCCGCATGCGCAGCCGGGGATCGATCCAGCCGTGCAGCAGGTCGATCGTGAAATTCAGCAGCAGCACCAGCGCCGCCAGCCCCATGACGCCGTTGCGCACGACGATCAGGTCGCGGTTGGCGATCGCCTGCGCCATCAGGCGGCCCAGGCCGGGCAAGGTGAAGACGTTCTCGATGACGATGGTGCCGGCCAGCAGGTTGGCGAACTGCAGCCCGCCCAGCGTCAGCAGCGGGATCGCGGCGTGGCGCAGGCCGTGCCGCCACAGCGCCGCGCGGCGCGAGAGGCCCTTGGCGCGGGCGCTGCGCATGAAGTCCTCGCGGGCGATGTCCAGCAGCGCGGAGCGCGCGATGCGCGCCAGGATCGCCGCCTGCACCACCGCCAGCGCCGCCGCCGGCA
>NZ_VOSR01000971.1:0-1702 GCF_007997345.1 Mitsuaria sp. TWR114 | reverse complement strand
CTGCTGCTGGGCGCCGGCAACACCGCCTACGCCGCCAAGGACCGCCGCACCGCGGCCCGCCATTACGCCCGGCTGACCGACGTGCGCCCCGACCTGCCCGAGGGTTGGAACAACCTGGCGCAGGTGCTGATGGAACAGGGGCAGCGCTACAAGGCCTCGCTGGCGATCGAGCGCGCGGTCGCGCTCGGCGGCCCGCGCCTGGACCAGTACAAGGCGCTGCAGAAGAAGATCACCGCCGGCATGTGAGCCGGGCCGGCCCCGCCTGGCGCCCGGTGCCGCAAGGCATCAAGGCCTCGGGGCCCTGCGGCTACTTGGGTCCCTGGGGACCTCAGGGCCGGAAGTCGATCGTGCGCTGCGCCGCCTCAAGCGCGGCATCGGCCGCATAACTCCAGGTGTCGAAGTTGCGCTCCAGCTCATGCCAGTAGCCGTTGAGTTCCGGCTGCCCGCCCGCTGCCGGATGCGCGGCGATCACCAGGTAGCGCGCCCGGAATGGCGGCGCCTCGCCGACGACTTCACGGACGAACCAGCGCCCGTTGTGACTCTCGACGCCGCCGACGGCATCGGTATGGTCTGGCTTGGCTGACATGGACGCTCCTTTTCGCGTTGTGGCCGCAACCGCGGCCAGAGGATCGACGGGCCGCTCGTTCAGCGCCTGGGCAAGTTTCCCTCCAAGCGTCGTCCGGCGCCACGCGCGCCGACGATGTTTTACCCCCGCATTACAAGGTCACCCGCCAGGGCGATGTACGAAGCAACTTCCGCACCGCCGGTGTCGGGATTCATTACACCGCCTGACCCCTTCTCGGGGGACAGGCCTTGCAAGTGCTTGAGCCAGCGGGACATCCTGCCCCGTGGCTTGGATGTTGCTTCCCCGAGCCGCTTCCGGCCGCGCGCCGGATGTCGCCCGGCCTCCCGCCCAGGGCCTCCACAAGAAATACCGCCAGAGAGATTCCGATGAAGCGCTCGCCCCTCGTTCCCCGACTTCTTTCCTGCCTTCCCCGCCTCCGCGCCTCCCTCGCCGCCGCCGCGCTGTGCGCCCTCGGCGGGGCCGCGCAGGCCTCGGTGCTGATCCTGGGCGCGACGGGCCAGCCCGGCGGGCTGACCGACGTGCAGTCCAAGATCGCCGCCACCGGCGTGGTCAGCGGCACGGTGGACGTGTTCAACGCCAACACCGGCACGCCCACGCTCGCGCTGCTCAAGAGCTACGACGCGGTCCTGGTGTTCAACGACACCTTCAACAAGCCCTTCGCCAGCGCCACGCAGCTGGGCAACGTGCTGGCGGACTACGTGGATGCCGGCGGCGGTGTCGTCGAGGCCGGCCTGTCCCACGCGACCATCCCGTTCGGCGGGCTCACCGGCCGCTTCGTGACCGGTGGCTACGACGTCTTCAACGCCAACAACAACCAGAACTCGTGCGGCAGCCTGGGCCGGGTCGCGGATCCGCAGAGCCCGCTGATGCGCGACATCGACAGCTTCAGCGGCGGCCTGTCGGCGCTGTGCTACCGCGTCACGCCCAAGGCCGGCGCGAGCGTCGTCGCCTACTGGACCAACGACAAGCCGCTGCTGGGCTATCGCACCGACCACAAGGGCATCGTCGTCGGGCTGAACATGTTCCCGGTCTCGGGCGACGTGCAGGCAGGCCTGTGGGACAGCAGCACCGACGGCGCGCGGCTGATGGCCAACTCGCTGGCCTTCGCCGCGGGCG
>NZ_VOSR01000970.1:0-3225 GCF_007997345.1 Mitsuaria sp. TWR114 | reverse complement strand
GCGATCGCGCTGCCCTTCCGCGCCCGGCAGTTCACGCTCGGCGCCGACGGGCAGATGTTCCTCGGCGCGCTGGCGGCCGTCGCCACCAGCCTGGCGCTGGCCGCCTGGCCCGCGGTGGTCGTGCTGCCGGCCTCGCTGCTGGCCGCGATGCTCGTGGGCGGTGCCTGGGGGCTGCTGCCCGGCTGGATGAGGGTGCGCCATGGCGCCAGCGAGATCGTCACCTCCCTGATGCTCAACCTGGTCGCGGTGCAGCTGTTCCGGCTGATCCTCAGCGAGTGGATGAGCGATCCCGGCGCGGGTTTCATCGCCACGCCGCTGCTGCCGCCGGCCGCGTCGTTGGGCGCGCTGATCCCCGGCACGCATGTGAGCGCGATGCTGATCGCGGTGCCGCTGCTGGCCTGGGCCGCCCAGGCGATGCTGGACCGGACCAGTGCCGGTTATGCGCTGCGCGCCGTCGGCCAGGCGCCGGACTTCGCGCGGCGCATGGGACTGCCGGTGGCGCGCACGGTGATGCTGTCGACCGCGCTGGGCGGGCTGTTCGCGGGACTGGCGGGGTTGCATGTCAGCCATGCGCTGCTCGGGCGGCTGCCGGTGGACCTGCCCGCCGGCCTCGGTTACGAGGGCCTGGTGGTGGCGCTGCTGGCGCGCAACCAGCCGCGCGCGATTCCGATGGCGGCGCTGCTCTACGCCTACCTGCGGGCCGGCGGGCAGGCGATGGAGCGCGGCACCGACGTCCCGCGCGAGATGGTGCTGGTGATCCAGGCGCTGATCATCCTGTTCGTCGTCTCCGAGCGCCTGTGGCCGCGGCTGGCCGAGGCCCTCGCGCGCTGGCGGAGCCGGCGCGGTGCGCCCGCCGTCGAGACCGTCGAGCCCTCCCCCGGAGTCGCCTCATGACCGACACCTGGACCCTCGTCGTCGCCGGGCTGGTCGTCGCGCTGCTGCGCGCCACCACGCCCATCCTCTTCGCGGCGCTCGGCGCGCTGGTGTCGGACCTGGCCGGCTGCGTCAACGTGGCGCTGGAGGGCCTGATGCTGGTCGCCGCGTTCTTCGGCGTCATGGGCGCGGTGCAGGCCGCCGACCTCTGGCCGGCGCTTCCGGTCTGGGCCCATGCGCTGATCGGCGGCGGCGCCGCGCTGCTGGCGGCGCTCGTGCTCGCGCTGCTGCTGGCGGTCTTCCATCTCGAGTTCGGCGCCGACCTGATCGTCGCCGGCATCGCCATGAACCTGCTGGCCGCCGGGCTGACCGTGTTCCTGATGGCCAGCTGGGTCGGCGACAAGGGCTCCACCGCCACGCTCGTCAGCCCCGCGCTGCCCGCGCTGCGGGTGCCCGGCCTGGGCGTCGGCTCGGTCGACCGGCTGATCGCCGCCCGTCGACTGCGCCGGGTGCGGGCCGAGGACCTGCGCCACATGAAGCTGCCGCTGCGCCGGGTGTTGCCGTTCGTCATCGTCGACGGTCATCGTCCTGGCGCGGCACCGCCAGCCCCGACTCGCGCCAGTGGGGCAGCGGACGCGGGCACGGGCACGGGCGTGGTCGGGGGCGTTGTCGCGGGCGCTCCCACGCAGCTGGGGCTGTTCGGATGATCCGCGTGCGGCTCGACGGGCCCGTCGACTTCGACGGCTTCCGACTCGCCGCCCGGCGCCTGGTGCTGGACGGCGTGGCGCCGGAAACCGTCGAGTGGATCACCGGCGAGGACGGCGGCGACCTCTGGTCGACAGCGGCGGACGGCGATGCGACCGACGCGAGCGAGCGCGCAGCGAGCGCCGCGTTCACCGTGCCGGCCTCGTTCCTGTCGCTATGCCAGTCCGCCCTGCTGCATCGCGAGCCGCGCCGCTTCGAGCTCCTGCATCGCCTGCTGTCGCGCCTGAGGACCGATCCCGTGCGCTGGCACGACCGTTTCGACGAGGACCGCCGCCACGCGGAGCGCCTCGCCCGCGAGGTGCGGCACGAGATCCACAAGACCCATGCCTTCGTGCGCTTCGTCCCGGTCGAGGACACCGACGGCGAACGCCTGGTCGCCTGGTTCGAGCCCGAGCACCACGTGCTCGAGGCCGCCTCGCCCTTCTTCGCGCGGCGCTTCGCCAACCTGCGCTGGACCATCCTGTCGCCGCGTGTCTCGATGCACTGGGACGGCGTCCGGCTGTGCGCCGGCCCGGGGGCGCGGCGGGAGACGGCGCCGCCGCCGGACGCCGGCGCGGCGCTGTGGCTGACCTACTACCGCAGCATCTTCAATCCGGCGCGCCTGAAGCTGGCCATGATGACCCGCGAGATGCCGCGCCGTTACTGGGCCAACCTGCCGGAGGCCGCGCTGATCGAGCCGCTGGTCGCGAAGGCCGACGACCGCGTGCGCGACATGCTGGACGCCGGACCGACCGCGCCGCGCCGCATTCGTCCGATCGTGCGACCGCCCCGCGGCTCGACGACGTAACGCCCGTCACTCCGATGAGCGGCCGCGCCGACGCCAGGCGCCGCTAACATCCGCGCCGCCATCCTTCTCGGCGGCCTGGCGCCGCTGCTCCGCATGACCGACATCACGCCGCGCAACTTCGCCATCGACTGCCTGCGTGGCGTGGCCATCCTGCTGGTGGTGGTCCACCACCTGGCCCTGCCCTTCCGCCTGCCGCTGGCGCCCAGCCTGGCCGGTGCCTGGCTGCCCAAGCGCCTGATCGACGCGATCAGCTTCAACGGCTACGAGGCGGTGTTCATCTTCTTCGTGATCTCGGGCTTCCTGATCACGACCCGCCTGCTGGCGCGCGATGGCGACCTGCGGCGGGTCGACCTGCGCGCCTTCTACCGCGCCCGCGCCACGCGCATCCTGCCGCTGCTGCTGGTGATGCTGGCGTTGCTGTCGACCCTGGCGCTGCTGGGCGTGCCTGGTTTCGCACCGGGCGAGCGCCAGTCGCTGGCCGGCCTGCTGGGCTCGGCGCTGAGCTTCACCTTCAACTGGTATGAAGGCCGCACCGGCTGGGCGCCGGCGGCCTGGGACGTGCTGTGGTCGCTGTCGATCGAGGAGGTCTTCTACGTCGGCTTCCCGCTGCTGTGCCTGGCGCTGCCCCGGCCGCTGCTGGTGGCGGCGCTGGTGGCGCTGGCGCTCGCCCTGGTGCCGCTGAGGGCGCTGGTCCCGCCAAGCGACGAGGTGTGGTGGGAGAAGGCCTACCTGCCCGGCATGTCGGCGATCGCCTGGGGCGTGCTGGCGGCGCTGCTCGCGCCCTGGATCGCGCCGCACGA
>NZ_VOSR01000097.1:0-7352 GCF_007997345.1 Mitsuaria sp. TWR114 | reverse complement strand
CGAGGACCGGCGCGGCATCGCGGTCGGGCCCGTGCCGCTGCGCTGCCTCACTGTCGACGGGGAGGTCACCGTCACCTTCGTCAACAGCGATCCGGGCGCCGCGGTGCTCAAGACCGCGCAGGGCCGCGTGGTGCTCGACCACGAGGTCAGCGCCTCGGGCGCGCGCTACGGCGGCCGGCTCGCGGACGGCGACTACCTCTTGTGGAACAAGGGCCGGGAGTTCCGCCTGGAACGGCCCGGCCTGCCCGCCGCGGACTGCACCGACGCCGCGGCGCGCTGAGCGCGCGCTGGCGGCGGGGTTCAGGCGCTGAAGCGATCCTTACGGGACGAAGACCGGTCCGAGCAGTCCGTCCGAGGGGTCGGCGGCGAGCCGGTCGAAAGTCGCTGAGTTTGTCGACGCCTGAAGCCGGATACCGTATCTCGACAGATCCTCAGGCCTCACGAGCAACCAATCCCGGGGTTTTCCATCGTTGGCGCCGCGGTCGGGCCGCTGCGAGCGGACGATGATTTCCTTGAGGCGCGGATACTTGGACATGTATTCCTCGTCCTGACGCGCCACCTGCCAAAGGGTCAAATAATTTGAAAGGCCCCATCGCATGACGCCGTCAATGGCTGACGACTGCTGGAAACAAGCCCATGGGCTGCCGTGGAATCCAATGGTTGCATTGACGAGAATAACCGCCTTGGCCGCCGGCAGCAGGTAATTGGCGCAGGCGGACATGCAGAATCCAGCGATCCGCAGGGAGAGCCGAGAAGTTTCCAGGATCTGGGCGATGCGCATGGCGGCAATTGCATCGCCACCAAAGCTGTTGATTTCCAGAACCTGGATTCCAGGAGTTTCCCGGATTCTATTGCTCAAGGCCTGCGGAGTGCTCGCGTCGATTCGGCCTTCGAGACGAATGACGTCGTCTCCTGAGGACTTGAAACTGCTCAGGCGAGCGACTGGACGAATGGCCTGGAAATACTCGCGCGTGGCCGATGTGCCGCCCGCCGATTGCTGGAAGGAGTGAATCCTCTTGGCGATTTCGAAATCCGTCGGCGGAGACTGACCACAGAGCCCGACATGAATCCTCGCTGTTTCATCCGTCGTCGCTGAAACGCCTGGGGAAAGCATCGAGAGGGCGCTCAGGAAAAGGAATAGTTGAAGAGCTTTCATTTTCTTCTCGGAAATCGCTTTGCTGAATCGCTGGCTCGGCGCTGGGAATGGATGCTAATCGGAAGGGCGATATCCGGTGTCAAGTGCTTGTCGTGATTGCTGCCTGCGCCGGTGACTAATGGGTTAAATATCGATGCGCCGAATCGCGTAGACTGCGTCGCCTTTTCGACTGGTGGCATCCGAAGGAGTGAGATGACGGTTCAGATGGACTCCGCCGTGGAGCAGCAGGTTTGGGCGGTGCGCCGCGCGCTGCCCTCGGATGCCGAGCAGATCGCCGCGCATGCGTGTTATCGGGAAGAGGACGCCGCGCGGCGCGCTGGCTATGCGGAATGGGTACGGCCTCGCATTGGCAGCCGCCGCTACATCGGCTTTTTGGCCATGCATGAGGGCCGGGTGATCGGCGGCGCGGGCGTCGTGCTGCTGGACTGGGGCCCGACGCGGGCGAATCCCGCTGGTCAGATGGGGCGAGTCGCCAACGTCTTCACCGACGCAGCGCTCCGCGGCCGCGGCATCGCGACCGATCTCGTCGCGCGCGCGATGGCCGCCTGCGAGGCGCTCGGCGTGCGTGAGTTCAACCTCGGCTCGACGCCGGAGGGCAAGGGCCTTTATCGATCGCTGGGTTTCGTCGAGTACCCGGCCGAAATGCGGCGGCGAGTGACGGCTGCACCATGAAAAACGGCGCCCCTCGGGGCGCCGCTGCGTCGAATGAGCCGTCCGCTCAAGCCGGCTTGACCAGCAGCGAGCGCGCCCAGGCGTCCGCCTCGCGGGCTGGCGTCTGGCCGCTGGCCTTGACGCGGTCCAGCAGCTCGGCGACGCGGCCGCGGATCTGGCCGACCTCGGCCATCACCGCCGATTCCTCGCCTTCGTTGCGGTACTCGCGCGCGACGCTGATGATGCCGCCGGCATTCACCAGGTAGTCCGGCAGGTAGGTGATGCCGCGGGCCTGCAGCGTGTCGCCATCGGCGGCGGTGGCCAGCTGGTTGTTGGCGGCGCCGGCGATCAGCCGGGCCCTCAGCGCCGGAATCGACTGCGCGTTCAGCGTCGCACCCAGCGCGCAGGGCGCGACCACGTCGACGTCCGCCGCCAGGATCTCGGTCACGCTCACCGCCGTCGCGCCCAGCTCGGCCTGCGCGCGCGCGACCTTCTCGGCATTGACGTCGGCGACGACCAGCTTCGCGCCGGCCCGGTGCAGGTACTCGGCCAGGTGCCAACCCACCGCGCCCAGGCCCTGCAGCGCCACGCGCACGCCCTCGAGCGAGTCGCGGCCCAGCACGCGCTTGACGCCTTCGTCGATCGAGACGAACACGCCGTAGGCGGTCTTCGGGCTGGGGTCGCCACCGAAGGCGCCGTCACGCGGGATGCCCGACACATATTGCGTGTGGGCCACCATGCCCTTCATGTCGGCCGTCGTCGTGCCGACGTCCTCGGCCGTGATGTAGGCGCCTTGCAGCGACTGCACCGCGCGGCCGAAGGCCGCGAACAGCGCGGCGCGGTCGAAGTCACCCTGCGGCTTCAGGATCACCGCCTTGCCGCCGCCGAAGGGCAGGTTGGCCAGTGCGTTCTTCAGGCTCATGCCCTGCGACAGACGCAGCGCGTCGTTCAGCGCGGCCAGCTCGTTGTCGTAGCTCCAGAAGCGGCAGCCGCCGAAGGCCGGGCCGCGCGCGGTGCTGTGCACCGCCAGGATCGCCTTCAGGCCGGTCACCGGGTCGGCGGCCAGCAGCACGCGTTCGTGCGGGGCCTGGTCGGGCAGGCCGAAGAGCGAGGAGGGGAGGGAATCGGACGAGCCGGCGGCCAGCGCGCGGGCGATGTCGGTCAGGGCGTTCATGGGTGAACCTGCACTTGTGATGCTTGAAGGAAACCGGCGCCGCGGAGGGCGCCGTGCGGCCCGCAGGCGCTTGTGGCGCATGGGGGGGTCGCCAGTGTAAGCGGTGCCCCCGCCGGGACCGACGTCGCGCCCCATCGCCCCCTCCTGGGGACGGGCACCCCCTTGGCGGGTCCCCCGGGCCCGTGATACACCTGCGCGCACAACTTGTGCGCAAGACGCACGCCCAGGGAGGGCACCGTGTCAGACAACCCCGCCGACGACCGGTTCCGGTCGATCGTCGAGGCGATCCCGAACGCCATCGTCCTGGTGGACCGGGAGCGCCGGATCCGGCTGGTCAACCGCAAGGCCGAGGAACTCTTCGGCTACGCGCGCGAGGACCTGCTGGGCGCGACGGTCGAGACGCTGATACCGACGCGTTTCCGTGAGGGCCATCCCCGCCAGGTGGACGATTTCTTCACGCGGCCCGAGACGCGCGCCATGGGCGCGGGCCGCGACCTCTTCGGCCGGCGCAAGAACGGCGAGGAAGTGCCGATCGAGATCGGCCTGAGCCCCATCGACACCGCCGAAGGCCTGTGCACGCTGGCCGCCATCATCGACATCACCGAGCGCAAGCGCGCCCAGGAGCGCTTCGAGCTGGTGGTGGAGGCCTCGCCCAGCGCGATGATCATGATCGACGCGGCGCGCCGCATCCGGCTGGTCAACCGGCGGGCCGAGGAGATGTTCGGCTACGCGCGGGCGGAATTCCTCGGGCAGCCGATCGAGATGCTGGTCCCCGAGCGCTACCGGGCCGGGCATCCGGGCCACGTGGCGTCCTTCTCCAGCCGGCCCGAGGCGCGGCCCATGGGCGCGGGCCGTGAGCTCTTCGGGCTGCGCAAGGACGGGTCGGAGATGCCGGTGGAGATCGGCCTGACGCCGATCGACGCGCCCGATGGGCATTACGTCGTCGCCTCCATCATCGACATCACCGAGCGCCGTCGCAGCGAGGACGAGCTGCGCCGCAGCAATGCCGAGCTGGAGCAGTTCGCCTACGTGGCCTCGCACGACCTGCAGGAGCCGCTGCGCATGGTGGCCAACTACACCGAGCTGCTGGCGCAGCGCTACGCCGGGCAGATCGACGACCGCGCCGACAAGTACATCCGCTATGCCTCCGATGGCGCGCGCCGCATGCAGCGCCTGGTGGCGGACCTGCTGGCGTACTCGCGGGTCGGCTCGCAGGGCAAGCCGCTGGTGCCGGTGGAGGCGGAGCAGGTGCTGCAGGCGGTGACGCATGCGCTGCAGCGCCTGCTGCGCGAGTCGGGCGGCCTCGTCGAGAGCGACCCGCTGCCGCGTGTGTCGGCCGACGAGGGCCAGCTGCACCAGCTGCTGCAGAACCTCATCAGCAACGCGATCAAGTTCCGGTCGGAGGCGGCGCCGCGGGTGCGGATCACGGCGCGGCCGCAGGGGCAGCGCTGGCTGTTCCAGGTCAGCGACAACGGCATCGGCATCGACATGCAGTACGCGCAGCGCGTGTTCCAGATGTTCCAGCGGCTGCACGAGCTGGGGCGCTACGAGGGCAGCGGCATCGGCCTGGCCATCGCCAAGCGCATCGTCGAGCGCCACGGCGGCACGATCTGGATCGACTCCGCGCCGGGCCAGGGCAGCACCGTGTCCTTCACCCTGCTGGCGGCGCGCGCCGAAGGAGCCTGAGCCCCATGAGCCAACCGCTGAACATCCTGCTCATCGAGGACAACCCCGGCGACGCCGACCTGGTGGCCGAGACGCTGGAGCACAGCCGGCTGCGCCTGGACATCGCGGTCGCGGTGGACGGCGCGCAGGCGCTGTCGCGGCTGCTGCGCGAGCCGCCGTATGAGGCGCCGAGCGGCCCGACCTCATCCTGCTCGACCTCAACCTGCCCAAGCTGAGCGGGCGCGAGGTGCTGGCGCGGATCAAGGCCGAGCCCGAGCTCAAGGAGATTCCCGTGGTGGTGCTGACCTCCTCCGATGCCGAGCACGACATCGTCAAGAGCTACCAGCTGGGCGCCAACTGCTACGTCACCAAGCCGGTGGGGCTGGTGGCCTTCCAGTCCATCGTGCAGGCGATCGAGGGCTTCTGGTTCACGGTGGTGAAGCTGCCATGAGCGCGCTGCCCGACGACCTGGGCCGGGAGCCGCGCCGCGCGCCGCTGCCCATCCTGCTGGTGGAGGACAACGACGGCGACGCCGACCTGATCACCGACCTGCTGGCCGAGGCCACGCCCGCGGCGCCGCGCCCGGTGATGCGGGCGACGCGGCTGTCCGAGGCGGTGGCGCTGCTGGAGCGGCACCGCGTCGCGGCGGTGCTGCTGGACCTGCACCTGCCCGATGCCGCCGGCATCGAATGCGTCAGCGCGGTGCGCGCGCAGGCGCGCGACACGCCGATCGTCGTGCTCACCGGCATGGAGGACGACGCGCTGGCGATGTCCTGCATGACGGCCGGCGCGCAGGACTACCTGTCCAAGCAGGACGTGCGGCCGCGCACGCTGGTGCGCGCGATCGACTATGCCGAGGCCCGCAGCCGCGAGGCGCGCGTGCGCATGCGGGCCCAGGCCCTGCGCCTGCGCAGCGCGGAGCTGGAACTGGAGAACAAGCGCATCCTGGAGATCAGCCGCCACAAGGGACGGCTGCTGGCCAACATGTCGCACGAGCTGCGCACGCCGCTGAACGCGGTGATCGGCTTCTCGCAGCTGATGGCGGACGGCGCGGCCACGCTGCCGGCGGAGCGGGTGCGCAACTACGCGGGCCACATCCTGTCCAGCGGCCGGCACCTGCTGGACCTGATCAACGACATCCTGGACCTGGCGCGGCTGGAGGCGGTCGGCCTGGAGCTGCATCCCGACCGGACCAATGTGGCCGAGGTGGCGCGCGAGGTGGTGGACGTGGTGACCGGCAGCTTCGCCGACAAGCCGCTGGCGGTGGACATCGAGATCGACGATCAACTGGGCCTGGTCTGGACCGACACGCTGCGGCTGCGGCAGGTGCTCTACAACTACCTGTCCAACGCCTGGAAGTTTACGCCCGAGGGCGGACACCTGACGGTGCGGGCGGCGCCTTGCGGCGACCAGCGCTTCCGGGTCGAGGTGGAGGACACCGGGCCGGGCATCGCCGAGGAGGACCTGGCCCGGCTGTTCACCGAGTTCACGCAGCTGCCCTCGACGGCCCGCCGCCAGTACCCCGGCACGGGGCTGGGCCTGGCGCTGACCAAGCGCATCGTCGAGGCCCAGGGCGGCCGCGTCGGCGCGAGCAGCGAGGTCGGGCGGGGCTCCACCTTCTTCGCGGAGCTGCCCGACCCCGAGGCGCCCGGCGAGGCGTCGCCGCCGGTCGGGCCCGCCGAAGCGCGTTGACCAGGGCGACGCGGGTCGTGCCCGGCGCTCAACGTTCTAGCAGGCTTTCCTCGCGGTGCTGGACCAGTGGGGAGAGCACGTACTCGATGACGCGGCGGCGGCCGGTGCGGATGTCCACCGAGCCCGACATGCCGGCGCTGATCGGGACCGGCTTGCCTTCCACCATGACCTGGTTGCGGGCCAGCTCCACGGTGACCGCGAAGAGCAGCCCGCGCTTGTCGTCATGGACGGCGTCGCGCGAGACATGCAGCACGCGGCCCGGCACGGTGCCGTAGCGGGTGTAGTCGAAGACGTCGATCTTCACCGCGACCGTGTCGCCCGCATGGACGAAGCCGGCGTCGCGGTTCTCGATGAAGGCCTCGAACTGCATGCGGTCGCTGGCGGGCACGATCTGCATCAGCGCCTGCGCGGCCGGCACCGCCGAGCCCTCGGTGTGCACCGTCAGCTGGTGCACCGTGCCGTCCACCGGCGAGCGCAGCTGCAGCAGCGCGCGATGGGCGCTGGCGCGGGTCACGTCCTGCGCCGCTGCCTGCGCGATGCGCTGCGATTCGGCCAGATGGTCCTGGGCCGTCTTGCGCAGGCTGGCGCGCAGCTCGGCCTGCTGGGGCGCGGGCCAGGGCGATCTGGCCCTCCAGCTCCAGCCGCGCGGTCTTGCGCTGCATCCACGCGTCGCGCGAGACGTCGCGCGTGGCGGCCAGCGCCTCGTAGTCCCGCTCGCGGTCCTGGGCCAGTGGCAGCGAGGCGGCGTAGCGCGCGATCTCGCGGGCCAGGCGGTCGCTCCGGGCGGTGTACTCGCTCCAGGCGTCGGCCAGGAAGAGCTCACCGTCGCGGCGTCGCTCGGGCGTGATGTCCTCCAGCGGCGGGAGCCGCGGCGCCCGGCCGGTGCCCAGCGCATCGATCAGCGCGCGCTGGACGGCCACCTGCACGGTGGCGGTCTGGCGCTCGCCGTCGGCCTTGTCGAACTCGCTGCCGGCCTCGCGTCCGTCGAGCTCGATGAGCAGCTGGCCGGCGCGC
>NZ_VOSR01000969.1:0-1540 GCF_007997345.1 Mitsuaria sp. TWR114 | reverse complement strand
CGGCGCCGCCTTGCTGGGCGGCCCCGGCATCCCGGCGGCCGTGGGCCAGGCGGCCTTCGCGCGGGTGCGCGAGCGCGGCGCCTTCGTGCAGCCCGGTGTCTGCGAGGCGACCTTGAACGCCTGGCTCAGCGAGCCCCTGGACGTGCAGGGCCGTGCGCTCAGCTTCCGCTTCGCGGCGCAGAAGGCGAGGCACCTGGCGGCGGTGATGCCGGCGCTGCTCTCGGCGCCCGACTTCGAGGCGGGCCAGGAGGTGCGCAACTGGCTGATGGCCCTGCCCGGCATCGGGCCGAAGACGGCGTCGGCCATCGTGCGGGGCTGGTCGGCGTCGGAGGAGGTCGCGCTGCTGGACGCCCACCTGCTGCGCGTGGGCCAGGTGATCGGCCTGTTCCCGCGCAAGCACGGCATCGAGCGGCATTACCTCGAGCTCGAGGCGCGCCTGCTCAAGCTGTGCGCGGCGATGGACGTGAGGCCGTCCGAGCTGGAGGCGGTGGTCGCGGCGGAGATGAGCCGCTCGCCGGAGACGGCGCGCTTCCTCGTCGACCACCTGAAGGCGACCGAACCGGCACCGGCCCGCAAAGCCAGCGCGACCCGCATCCCGGAGCAGATCGCGCTGGTCTTCACAGCCTGAGCGCCGCAGGTGCCCGCGTCAGCCGCCAGCGCGGCGTCACGACGTGGCGCACGCACCCTCGTGCGCGATGAACGACGGCGGCTGAAGTCAAGGCGAGCTTGCTTCGATGGCCGGATCGGAACCCTCCCCTTCTCCGACTTCCGCGGACGCTGACGACGCCGACGATGCGGCCATCGCGGCGGCAGGTGTGGCAGATGCGGCAGGTGCCGCGGGCACCGCTGGCGCCGTCAACCAGTAGCGGCGGCGCCGGGTCCGCTCGCAATCGGCCAAGGGCTGCGTCCAACGGTCGCTGCGCCATTGCCAGGCGCCGCAGTCGACGGTATTGAGCACCGTCGCGCCGGCGGCCAGGTAGCGCGCCACCACCTCGGGCCGGGGATGACCGAAGCGGTTCAGATGGCCGGACTGCAGGGCCGCCACGCGCGGCGCGGTCGCCTGCACGAAGGCGGTCGACGACGAGGTCCGGCTGCCATGGTGCGGCACGACCAGCACCTCCACGCGCAAGTCTTCCGCCTTCGCCTCCGTCTCGGTCTCCGGCTCGGTCCCTACCCCGGCCTCGGTGGCCAGGCGCAGCAGCTGCGCCTCCTGCGGCGATTCGATGTCGCCGGTCAGCAGCAGGCGACGCCCCGCCGCGTCGACGCGCAGCACGCACGAAGCCCCGTTGCGCTTCGCGCCGGCCGCGTTCTCCCGCGGCGCCGGCGCCTCGAGCGGCCACAGCACCTCGAAGCGCACGCCGTCCCACGCCCAGCGCTGCCCTCGGCGGCAGCCCGCCGCTCCCGGCACCGCCCCGAGCCGCCGCTCGACCGGCAGGCCCCGCAGCAGGCTGCCGGTGCCGCCGGCGTGGTCCTGGTCCGCGTGGCTGACCATCAGCAGGTCCAGGCGCCGCTCGCCCAGGCCGCGCAGCAGCGGCAGCAG
>NZ_VOSR01000968.1:0-1465 GCF_007997345.1 Mitsuaria sp. TWR114 | reverse complement strand
GCACCCGCGCCCGCTCCGACGCAAGCCGCGATCCCGTTCACCGAGATCTCGGTGCACGATCCGTCGGTGATCCGCGTGGACGGCCGCTTCCTCGTGTTCGGCTCGCACCTCGCGGCGGCCAAGACCACCGACCTGATGAACTGGACGCCGGTCGCCGACGGCGTCAACGACGCCAATCCGCTGTTCAACAAGGTCACGACGGCGCTGGCCGACACCTTCGCCTGGGCGCAGGTGACCGACCTGTGGGCGCCCGATGTCGCGCGGCTCGACGACGGCAAGTTCCGCATGTACTACTGCGCCTGCAAGGGCGACTCGCCGCGCTCCGCGCTGGGCGTGGCGATCGCGGACGCGGTCACCGGGCCCTACGTGAACCAGCAGATCCTGCTGAAGTCCGGCCAGTGGGGCCTGCCCAGCGAGGACGGCACGATCTACGACGCCACCGTGCACCCCAACGTGGTCGATCCGAACGTCTTCAAGGACGCCACCGGTCGGCTCTGGATGGTCTACGGCTCGTACTCGGGCGGCCTGTTCATCCTGGAGCTCGACAAGACCACCGGCCTGCCGCTCGCGGGTCAGGGTTATGGCAATCACCTCATGGGCGGCAACCACGCCCGCATCGAGGGCGCCTACGTGCTCTACAGCCCGGCCTCGCAGTACTACTACCTGTTCTGCAGCTTCGGTGGGCTGGACGCCAACGGCGGCTACAACCTGCGGGTGTCGCGCTCGCGCAATCCCGACGGTCCCTACCTGGACGGACGCGGCACCGACATGGCCACCGTCAAGGGCGCCGCGGGCACGCTGTTCGACGACGCCAGCATCACGCCCCATGGCCAGAAGCTGATGGGCGGCCACCAGTGGAGCCTGGCGGCCGGAGAGACGGGCACGCCGCTGGGCTACGTCTCGCCGGGGCACAACTCGGCCTACTTCGACGCGGGCACCGGGCAGTACTTCCTGATCTTCCACACCCGGTTCCCGGGCACCGGCGAATTGCACCAGGTCCGCGTGCACGAGATGTTCCTCAACGCCGACGACTGGCTGGTCGCCGCGCCCTTCCGCTACGCGCCGCTGTCGCTGGCGACGCCGGCGGTGACGGCCGCGGTCGGCGCGCCGAGGCGGCGGGCAGCTACCAGCTGATCAACCACGGGCTCGACATCACGGCCGTGTCCAAGACCGCCATCGTGGTGAAGCTCGGCGGCGACGGCACGGTCAGCGGCGGCGCGAGCGGGACCTGGACGCATCAGGGCAACAACCGCATCAGCCTGACGCTGAGCGGCAGCGGCACTGCGGGCGGGACCTTCGCCGGCGTGCTGTCGCGGCAGTGGAACTCCAAGGCCGGAGCCTTCGTCGTGACCTTCACTGCGCAGTCGAGCGGCGGCGTGTCGATCTGGGCCGCGCGCGCGGGCGACTGATGCGGCGCGACTTCCTGCGCCAGTGCGCCTGCGGCGTCGCGAGCGCGGCCGGAGCG
>NZ_VOSR01000967.1:0-6001 GCF_007997345.1 Mitsuaria sp. TWR114 | reverse complement strand
CAACCTGGCGCTGGCGCTGGCGCCGCACCTGCGGCCGCAGCTGCTGGACCTGCTGTTCGTCAGCAACCGCAACCTGGATCGCGGCTTCTGCGAATTCGGCGGCTGGAAGGGGCGGCACCACGGCGGCTTCCTGCCGACGGTGGAGACGGCGGCCTTCCTGGTCGCCGGCGAGGACCTGGCGCGGCGCTTCGAGTTGCGCCGCATGCTGGACGAGGCCGCGCCGCTGCGCCGGCTGGGCCTGGTGAGGCTGGTGCACGAGTCGCCGGGCGAGCCGTGGTACGGCGCGGCGCTGGTGGCCGGCGCCGACACGCTGGACCTGCTGTGCACCGGCGAGGCGCGCAAGCCCGACTACAGCGCGCAGTTCCCCGCCAAGCTGATCGAGACGCGGCTGGATTGGGATGACCTGGTGCTGGACGCCGAGGTGATGGACGAGGTGCAGGCGATCACCACCTGGGCCCGTCATGGCGAGACGCTGATGCGCGACTGGCGCCTGGAGAAGTCGCTCAAGCCCGGCTACCGCTGCCTGTTCTTCGGGCCGCCCGGCACCGGCAAGACGCTGACGGCGACGCTGATCGGCCGGCAGGTGCAGGCGGACGTCTACCGCATCGACCTGTCGATGGTGGTGTCCAAGTACATCGGCGAGACGGAGAAGAACCTGGCCCAGGTCTTCGACCAGGCGCAGCACCGGCGCTGGATCCTGTTCTTCGACGAGGCCGACGCGCTCTTCGGCAAGCGGACCGCGACCTCCAGCAGCAACGACCGCCACGCCAACCAGGAGGTCTCCTACCTGCTGCAGCGGGTGGAGGACTTCCCCGGGACGGTGATCCTGGCCAGCAACCTCAAGGGCAACATCGACGACGCCTTCGCGCGGCGCTTCCAGTCGGCGGTGTACTTCCCGATGCCCGATGCCGAGCAGCGGCTGCGGCTGTGGGAAGGCATGGTGCGGCACACCGGCCGGCTGGACGCCGAGGTGGACCTGCGCGAGCTCGCCGAGCGGCATGAACTGGCCGGCGGCGCGATCGCCAACGTGGTGCGCTTCGGCGCGATCAACGCGATGCAGGCGGGACGCGAACGCATCCTGGCCGCCGACCTGCGCAAGGGCATCGCCAAGGAACTGCGCAAGGAAGGACGCACGGTGTAGCCGCCATGGGGACACGCTCCTTCTTCAGAATCCCGCGACTCCTGCGACTCCCGCGCGCGTGGCGCGCGACCGATGAATGGGCCGACGCCGCCGGTGACGCGGGCCTC
The DNA here is from genome assembly GCF_007997345.1 of Mitsuaria sp. TWR114. Classification (NCBI taxonomy): domain Bacteria; kingdom Pseudomonadati; phylum Pseudomonadota; class Betaproteobacteria; order Burkholderiales; family Sphaerotilaceae; genus Roseateles; species Mitsuaria sp. TWR114. Next base: position 4,753 of record NZ_VOSR01000967.1, on the reverse strand, counting down.
GGCGCGAGGGTCGACTCGGCGGTCGACGCGACACGCGCCGCGCCGGCCGCAGGCGCCGGTGCGGGCTGCCGCCATTGCGCGCGACTGCGCTGGTTCGTCGGCGGCACGCTGCTCGCGGCGGGGCTCGTGATCCTGCACGCGGCGGCGCAGGCTCCGGCCGGTGGGTCGGCCTCCGCGACGCCGGCGTCGGCCGCCGCCGACAAGGCCGGTGGCAAGAATGGCGGCAAGGGCTCATCGGTCTACATGGCCAAGCCCGCCGCGCCGCCGGCATCAACGGCATCAACGGCATCAACGGCATCAACAGCCTCCGCCACCTCCGACGCGACGCTCTACGTCGCGACGCCACGGCCGCTGCCTGAGCGCCCCGAGCGCCCCTGGACGGCGACGGCCGTGCCGGACGCGCCGGCGCCGGCGCCAGCGGCGACGGCCTCGGCGCCCGCTCGCGACGACCTGATGTGGCTGGTCTACCAGACGGTGCCGCTCCCCAACGCCCGGCTCCACCAGCCCTACAAGGCCCGCGACGTGGTGCGCGGCGCCGCGCGCCCTACCGCTTCAGCGTGGACGGCGCGCTGCCGCCGGGCATGTTCCTGGAGGAGGACGGCGTGCTGGCCGGCACGCCCACCGCCACCGGCACCTTCCGCTTCCTGCTGACGGTGCGCGATGCCTCGCGACCGCCGCACCTGGACCAGGCGATGTACGTGCTGCGTGTCGTCGATCCGAAGCCGGCTGCGGCCACGCCTAGCGCAGCACCGGCGACCAAGCCGGCGGCCGCTGCGGCGCGTCCCGCCAAGAGCCGGCCGGACAACACGCTGAAGTCGGTGACCGAGGACCAGACCAACCTCACCGTGCCGCGCGATCCGCCGCTGCCGATGACCTATGTGCTGACGGCCGCGAAGCTGGAGACGATCTTCAAGAACGCCGAAGCCTCGATGGGCGAATCGCTGATGACCGCGGCCAATGCCGCCAACGCGGCCGACGCCACCGACGGGACCGCCGTCGCGAACGAGGCCTCCGCACCCCGCCCGCTGGCGGTGAAGCCCCCGGTGCTCGGCCCGACGCTGGACCAGCTGCGCGAGATGCTGACGCCGCTGCAGGACGTCGAGCATCCGACGCGCGCGGTGTTCCAGGACTCGCTGCGGGCACGGCAGTGCGAATACTTCCTGCGCCATGTCAACGCGTTGGCGCTGGAGCAGCACAAGGACGCGATCCGTCGCTGCCCGCGCCGGGAGGACCTCGCCGAGACCGATCGACCGCACCTCGCGGCGAGCGGCAGTGCCGCCACGGTGAAGGCGACGAAGGCGGCCAAGCCCACCACGCCCACCGCGTCTACTTCGACGCTCGCCCCCGGCAGCCTGCCGGTGATGACCTTCCTGGACATGCTGATGCCGCCGCATCTGCTGGAGGAGATCACCGACGTCGCCGGCACCGAGCATCCGCTGTCGCAGGCGCGGCCGCTGCGGCTCAAGCCCGATGGCTGCGGCTGCAGCCTGCAGGACATCGAGAACGACGTCTTCGGCTTCCTGCCCTACTGGATGGGCGGCGAGACCGACGCGCCCATCCCGGTGCGCTTCGACAAGTTCACCCGGCTGCAGTACATGGGCGTCCTGCTGCGCAACAACGGCGAGTACCTGCGGCCGACAGGCTGGGATAGCCCGGGCGGCGGTTTCGCGCGGCGGGTGGACCAGCATGGCGTCGGCCTGGACCTGGTGCTCTACCGCCGCGACTTCCGCGCGCTGATGCGCCTCACCGACGAGGAGCGCAAGACGGTGCTGGACACCACCGCGGCGCAGGTCGGCGAGATGCTGGACCTGCGCCACGGCGACCTGCAGGGTGGGCTGGAGGCGCTGCTGCCGCCGGGCTGGCGCGAGGAGGCGCATGTCTACGACGGCCTGACCGTGTTCTTCGAGCCCACCGACGACGAGGCCGCGGACCCGCGCTTCGAGCAGTTCCTGCTCGCCTACCTGCATCGCCTGACCGAGACCATGCAGGCCCGCGGCACGCGCGCCTTCCACCTCAACCTGGTGATTCCGCAGCACCTGCTGGGGGAGACGTCGACCGCGTTCCGCTTCAGGAACCTGCTGGCCATCATGAAGGCGGCGGAGCGCCAGCGCGGCGTCGGCGACGACAGCGGTCGCAAGGAACGCAGCGCGGCGGCGGCGACCTACAAGTCCTCGCCGGACTACGTCGGCACCAGCGACATCACGGTGAGTTTCCTCGCGCCACTGGGCACCGGCTCCGACATCGGCAAGATGCAGCTGCGCTCGCGCACCGACTTCAACGACGAGCTGGCCGGCCAGGACCGCATGGCGGTGCTGGGCAGCGTGGTGCCGGTGCTGCTGCATCCGGGCGGCAAGCCCGAGGCGCTGGCGCCAGAGGAGCAGGAGTCGTTGGACCGCGACCTGGTCTACATCGGCTGGTCCTTCGGCGGCGTCGCGCTGTGGCCGCTGCCGGTGGCGGGCCTGGGCGCGGGCGAGAGCGTGCTGACGGCGCTGGACCATCGCTTCTGGTCCTTCCTGGACCAGGACACCAGCTTCTGCCGCATCGTCTGCCCGATGCGCATGCCGCTGCGGCTGGCGCTGGAGGCGCTGATGGTGCTGGTCGGCACGGCGCTGCTGGTCTACGGCTGGAACTGCCGGGTGCGGCGGATGGGCAGCGTCATCCTGATGGGGCTGTGGGCCGGCGCGATCGCCACGCTGGCGGTGGCCTTCGCGATCTTCTCCTGCGACCCGTCGCTCAACGAGCTGCGCAAGGGCAACACGCTGCTGGTCGCGATCATCCTCATCCTGGTGGTGGGCGGACTCGTCGTCACCTTCAAGCCGCGGGTGGAGCCGCCGTGAGCGCGACGGACACCGCGGGCGCCGGCAGCGCGGGAAGCACGGGAAACACCGGCCACGCCAGGCGCGCCGTCCCGCGGCGCATCGATCACCTCATGGGGAGCAGACGATGAAGGACTCGACCACGGACAGCGGCACGCGGGAGCAGGTGCCCGCGGCGACGACGACGGCGCAGCGGCGCGCCGGAATGGAGGGCGGTGAGCTGTCGGAGGCCATCGACGCATCGCCCCGGCAACTGGCGCAGCGCCGGCGGATCGACGCGACCTTCGGGCCGGTGGCGCAGCGCGCGACCGACGCGCTGGAGGAAGACGAAGCGGACACCGCGCAGGCGAAGGCCGCGCCGGTACAGCGGCAAGAGAACCGCACCGGCATGCCGGACGGCCTCAAGGCCGGCATCGAAGCGCTGTCGGGCACCGACCTGTCGGACGTGCGGGTGCATCGCAACTCGGCCCAACCGGCGCAGCTCAACGCGCTGGCCTACGCGCAGGGCAACGACATCCACCTCGGCCCCGGCCAGGACCATCACCTGCCGCACGAGGCCTGGCACGTCGTGCAGCAGCGCGAGGGCCGCGTGCAGCCGACGATGCAGATGGCCGGCGTCGACATCAACGACGACGCCGGCCTGGAGGCCGAAGCGGACCGCATGGGCGACGAGGCGCTGCGACACGGCGGGTGACGCGTCCAGCGCGGGCGTCGCCCCCATGGCGGTGCTCGGCCGTCTGATTCATTTTTTTACGACAACCTTTTTCGAGCCCCCCGGAACACACGCAGAACGTCACCGACTTCCGCCTGTGTCCATGCCGACCTTCCTCCTCGCACTGCCCCCCTGGGAGACGCTGCTGCGGCAGTTGCTGCTGGCGCCGTGTCTGGAGGAGATCCTCTTCCGGCTCGGCCTGCAGGACCTGCTGGCCAACTCCCGCGCCCTCGCGGCGCGCCGTCACGCGGTCACGCTGACGGCGCTCGCCTTCGGCGCCGCGCACGCGCTCGCCCTGCTCGTCGCCGCGGCGCCCGGCCCCTGGCCGACGCTCCCCGCGCTGCTGCTCGCGCTGGCCACCGCCGCACCGGCCTGGTGGATCGGCCACGGCTATCGCCGCCATCGCTCGCTGCCACGCTGCATCGCCTGGCATCTGCTCTTCAACGCCTGCTGGCTGCACGTCTGACGACGCGGTGGCCTCGGGCGCCCGCCCACGCCGTTTCCGAGCTTCTTTCGAGCCCAACGACAACGCCGCCACGAGCGGCCCTTTCTGGAGACAAGCCATGAACCCGACCCGCCGCCGCGTCACCGCGGTTGCCATCGCCGCCGCGCTGCTGGTGCCCTTGCAGGCCGCGCAGGCCCAGGTCGCCGGCCAGACCAGGTTCTCGCAGGTCTGCGCGGCCTGCCACACCGTGGCCTCCACCGCCGTGGTCGACCGCGGGCGCAACAACCCCGCGATGATCCAGAACGCGATCAACACGATCCCGGCGATGACCGCGGCCGTCTCGGGCAACGTCAGCGCGACGGACCTGGCCGACATCGCCGCCTACCTGGGCAACTCGCCGGCCTCGATCAGCTTCGCGCAGACCACCGTCGGCCAGACCAGCGCCGTCTCGACCGTCACCATCAGCGCCAGCCGCCTGGCCGCGCTGAGCAGCCTCACCGCCGTCGCCAGCGGCGACTTCGCCGTCCAGGGCGGCAGCTGCGGCACCAGCGTCCCCGCCGGCACCAGCTGCACCGTCGGCGTCGTCTTCAAGCCGACGCCGCCGGCGCGCGCAGCGGCGCCTTGACCATCACCCACAACGGCATCTCGACGGCGATCCCGATCGCCCTCAGCGGCACCGCCAACGGCGCGCTGCAGGCCGGCCTGTCCGCCGACGCCAGCAGCGTGGGACTTCGGCACGCAGACCGTGGGCGTCGCCTCCGCCGCGCGCACCGTCACGCT
>NZ_VOSR01000966.1:0-1154 GCF_007997345.1 Mitsuaria sp. TWR114 | reverse complement strand
GACGAGGTGCTGGACACCTACGCGCGCTGGGGCATCAAGGGCATCAAGGTCGACTTCATGAACCGGGACGACCAGGACATGGTCGCCTTCTACCAGCGCGTGGCCGAAGCCACCGCCAAACGCCATCTGCTGCTGGACCTGCACGGCGCCTACGTGCCCGCCGGGCTGCAGCGGACCTATCCCAACTTCATCACCCAGGAAGGCGTGCTGGGCGCGGAGTGGAACAAGATGGACCGGCGCATCACGCCGCGGCACAACCTGATGCTGCCCTACACCCGGATGCTGGCCGGCCCGATGGACTACACGCCCGGCGGCTTCCGCAACGCCACGCCGGGGGACTTCGAGGTGCGCGCTCGATGCCGCTGACGCAGACGACCCGCGGTCAGGCGCTGGCCATGTACGTGGTCTACGACAGCCCGCTGCAGATGGTCTCCGACGACCCGTCCAACTACCGCGGCGAGACCGGCTTCGACTTCGTGCGCCGCGTGCCGGCGGCCTGGGACGAGACCCGCTTCCTCGCCGGCGAGCCCGGCGAGGACATCGTGCTGGCGCGGCGCAGCGGCAAGGCCTGGTACCTCGGCGCGATGACGTCGGAACGCGCCCGCACTGAAAAGGTCCCGCTCCGCTTCCTGCCACCCGGCCGGTGGCGCGCGACGATCTGGCAGGACGGCGAGGTCGTGCGCGAGGTCCGTCGCAGCACGCGCAGCGTGACGAACGCCGATGTGCTGACGCTGTCGCTGGCCGCGGCCGGCGGCGCCGCCGTGATCCTGGAGCCGGCGCCGTGAGGACGCGCGCGTTCACGCCCGCCCACGCCAAGGAGGACGCACTGACATGAGACGCCGCGATGTGTTCGGGCTGATGGCGCTGGCCTCGGCCGGCCCGCTGGCTACCGCAGCGAGTGCCGCCAGTGCCGCGACGAACGCGGCGCTGCTGCCCTCCGCGCTCGATGCCGCGGGGCAGTTGCGCGCGCTGCCAATGGACGGGCCGGCGGACGGCTTCCACTGGCGGCGTGTCGCGGAGGGTGTGCAGTTCCGCGTCGACAGCCTGACCAAGGCCGTGCTGTTCTACGGCCCGGGCCTGGTACGGATCACCGCGCACCTAGGCGCGGCGCATACCGCGCAGCCCAGCCTGGTGGTCGTGGCCAAGCCCAGGCC
>NZ_VOSR01000965.1:0-1759 GCF_007997345.1 Mitsuaria sp. TWR114 | reverse complement strand
TTGCGGGAGAGGGCCGGGGGTGAGGGTCTTCGAACGCTCGCCCGGCCCCTCTCCGCCTGACAAGGCTCAGGCGTTGGCCGCCGGAGCATGGGGCCACAGGCGGCAAGCGCCTGAACCCCATGCCCCGCCGTCCCCAACCACCGTCGCACGTCGACGAGTTCCCCGGCGAAGCTCGAGCGGAGACCGTGCGCGACCCGGATGGCGAACGGCGGCGACAACTCGCGCCGCTGGGCAGCGCTTCGTCGCAGGCCGCTGGGCGCGGCGGCGCCCGTCCGCAACAGTCGCGTCCATCGAACACGACCTGCCACCGGAGCCCGCCATGCACCCCACCCCGCTAGAAATCCTCACCCACGTGCCCAAGTACGTCTGGGTCATCCTGCTGGTGATCACGATCATCGGTCTGCGGCAGTGCCGCGAGACCGCGATGCGGCCGCGCCGCCTGGTGATCCTGCCTGCCTTGTGGCTGGTCTTCGGCGCCTGGGGCGTGGAGAAGAGCTTCGGCCTGGACGGCCTGCCGGGCCTGGCCTGGCTCGTCGGCATCGGGCTCGGCGCGGGAACGGTCCGCGCGCTGCGCTGGCCCGGCCAGACGCGTTTCGACGCCGCTACCCGCCGCTTCATCGTCCCGGGCAGCTGGGTGCCGCTCGCGCTGATGCTGGGCATCTTCACGCTGAAGTTCGCCTCCGGCATGAGCCTGGCCCTGCACCCGGACTACGCCACCCACCTCGGCATCGCGATGGCCTCCAGCGCCGCGTTCGGCCTGTTCAGCGGCGCCTTCCTGGGCCGGGCGATCAACATCCTGGCCGTGCGGCCGCGCAGCGGCGGCCCGGTGGTGGCCTGACCGCGGCCCGGACGCGGCCGGATCGCCGACACTCCCTGCCCATGCGCCCCCTGCCCCTCCCGCCGCCGCTGCACTGGCTCCTGCGCCACGTGCTGCTGGTGCTGTTGCTGACGGTGGTCGTGTCGGTCGCCCTGGTGGTGGTGTTCAACCAGTCGCCGGGACCGACGCTGGTCTACTGCTTCTTCATCTCGCTGTTCTGCGCGACCTGCATCAACCTGCTGCGCTTCGGGCTGGGCTGGCTGCGCTGGCAGACCCTGCAGCGTCTCGGTCGCGCGCCTCGCGATGCGTTCGACTGGCCCGGCTGGCCGCTCATGACGGTGTGCCTGATCCTGGGCACCGGCCTGGGCTACAGCATCGGCCTGGAGGTGGGCAACTTCGTGACCGGCTTCCAGGAGCGCAGCCTGCTGGCGAGCCCGCTGCGCCGGGTGATGGCCGTGATGGTGATTTCGCTGATCCCGGGCTTCGCCGCCACCTTCTTTCTGCTGTACCGCCACCGGATGGCAAGCGCCGAGGCCCATGCCGAGACGCTGCGCCGCCAGGCCGCCGAGACGCAGCTGCGGCTGCTCGAGTCGCAACTCGAGCCGCACATGCTGTTCAACACGCTGGCCAACCTGCGGGTGCTGATCGGCCTGGACGCCGAGCGCGCGCAGGCGATGCTGGACCACCTCATCGCCTTCCTGCGGGCGACGCTGTCCGCCTCCCGCGTGGAGCGCCACCCCCTCAAGGACGAATTCGCCCGGTTGGCCGACTATCTGGCGCTGATGCAGGTGCGAATGGGTACGCGGCTGCGCTTCGAGTTCGAGCTGCCGGAGACGCTGCGCGAGCTGCCGGTGCCGCCGCTGCTGCTGCAGCCGCTGGTGGAGAACGCGATCAAGCATGGTCTGGAGCCGCATGTGGGCGGCGGCACGCTGCGGGTGGCCG
>NZ_VOSR01000964.1:0-1552 GCF_007997345.1 Mitsuaria sp. TWR114 | reverse complement strand
ACGTGATCGGCATGGACGCGTTCCTGGCCGATTTCGACCTCTACTTCGCCAAGCTCTTCGACGGGCTGCGTCACGATTCGGGCGATCCGGTCGAATGGGGCGAGAAGGCGCTGGCGCACTACGAGCAGCTGCGCATCGACGCCAACACCAAGCGGCTGGTGTTCTCCGACGCGCTGGACATGCCCAAGGCGCTGGCGCTGTACCGCCATTTCGCGGACCGCGTCCAGCTGGGGTTCGGCATCGGGACCCAGCTCAGCAACGACATGGGGCTGCCGACGCTGAACATCGTCATCAAGCTGACCCACGTCAATGGACAGCCGGTGGCCAAGCTCTCCGACAGCCCCGGCAAGACCATGTGCGAGGACCAGACCTTCCTGGCCTACCTGCGGCAGGTGTTCAAGGTGCCGAGTCCGCGATAGGCGCTCGCGTCCTGCGACGGGCGGTGGCCGCGCTCAGTCCCGGTGCGCCGTGATGCGATGGATCACCGGGCCCGCCAGCAGCGGCGTGGGCTTGCCCTCGACCCAGTCCTGGTGCCCCGCGCCGTAGAACGGCGACATCGGATGGCCGCTCTGCCCGCCCGCCATCGACAACCAGCCTTGTTCCTCGCGGCCCGGCGAGACGACCAGCCGCTCCGACTGCCCGAAGGCCGGCCCAGCCACATGCGGCAGGTTGCTGTCGCCCGACTGCGGCACCGACGGCATGTCCAGCCAGCGCGACAGCGCCGGGATCGCCTTGGCCAGCGGATGCTGGATGCGACTGGCGTTCTGCGCGCCCCAGGTGGCGCCGCCGAGGTTGCCGTCCGGCGCGATCTCGCGGGCCGCGGCATCCAGCTGCGCCAGCAGCAACGCATCCCAGCTCGCGTAGGCCGCCGGCAGCAGATGCCCGGGACGCTCGTCGAGCGCGCGCGCCGCGCTGTACTCGAACTGGTTGCGCCAGCGGATGCGGCGCTTCGGGTCGAGCTGCCGATCTCCCAGCGCGGGCAGCGTCCACGCATCCCACAAGGTGTCGAGCACCCGCAGCCGCGCCTGGCGCACCAGGCGGTAGGCGGCCGAGTCCGCGTCGGCGCGCCCGTTCCAGTTCTCGAGCAGCTGCACGAACGCGCGGTGCGTCGGATGGGTCGCGGCGTCGCTGCGCGCCACCGCCAGCAGCCGAGCCGCCCAGGTCTTCATGAAGCGCGCCTCGTCGTCGTGATGGATCGCGCCGATCGAGGCTTCGTCATGCTTGTCGCGCGCGGAGAGCCGGTCGCGGATCTGCTGCGCGCGGGCGCCGAGATCGAAGCCGCCGTCGCCGAGCAACTCACCGGGTGCGCCATCCAGCTGGCGGTTGTTGGCGGTCCACAGCTGGCCTTGCGCCGGCGAGAGCACCTGCGGCGCCCGGTCCGGATCGAGCCACTCGCGGCGCATCGCACCCGGCGCGACGAAGCGCCCGAAACCGTCCGGCAGCCCCGGCTGCGCCCACAACCGGCCGGCGATGGTCCAGCCGATCTGGCCGTCGCGGTCGGCGGCGATCAGGTTCTGGTGCGGCATGCCGGCGCGCTGCGCCAGCGCCAGCG
>NZ_VOSR01000963.1:0-581 GCF_007997345.1 Mitsuaria sp. TWR114 | reverse complement strand
CGACGGCAAGGCGCTGCTGACCGTCGAGGACCTGGGCGCGAGCGACGACCTCAATCCGGTGCAGCAGGCGCTGGTCGACTGTCATGGCTCGCAATGCGGCTTCTGCACGCCGGGCTTCGCGATGACGATGCAGGCGATCTATGAGCGGCACCAGGCGCACGGAACGCGTCCGGACCGGCAGGCGCTGGCCGACGACCTGGCCGGCAACCTGTGCCGCTGCACCGGCTACCGGCCGATCCTGGACGCGGGCGAACGCATGTTCGATGCACCGGCGCGGACCCTCGATCGCGCGCCGATGGTCGCGGCGCTGCGCACGCTGCGCGAGGATCCGCCGCTGCAGTACGAGGCGTCCGCGCGCGACGGCTCGCCGCAGCGCGTCTTCGCGCCGCACTCGCTGGAGAACTTCGCCACCCTGCGCGAGGCCCTGCCCACCGCGCGCCTGGTCGCCGGCGCAACCGATGTCGGGCTGTGGGTCAACAAGCAGCAGCGCGAGCTCGGCGACGTGATCCTGACCGGCCGCGTCGACGCGCTGCGCCGCATCGAGGCCGGCGCCGACGGCACGCTGCGCATCGGCGCGGCGG
>NZ_VOSR01000962.1:0-5276 GCF_007997345.1 Mitsuaria sp. TWR114 | reverse complement strand
CCGCGATGCGGCTGTTCATCGGCCCGGGCGAGGCAATGGAAGTGCCCGCGGACGATAGGTCGGGAGGGCTGGCGTGCGTGCGGCGAGTGGTCCTGCGAGCGATGGATCAGGCAGGGCGACGCGCCGTCATCAGAATCCAGCCGTCCTCGCTGTCGGCGACCTCGAGGGCCACGTGCGGCGCGTAAGCGGCCTTCAACTCATCGGCCTGGCGCTCGAGGATGCCGGCCAGCACCAGGTGCGCGCCCGGGCGCAGGTGGTTGCACAGCAGCGGCGCCAGCAGCTTCAGCGGCGTGGCCAGGATGTTGGCCAGCACCACCGGGTACTCGCCGTTCGCGGCATCGGGCATCGCGGCGTTCAGCGTCACGCCGTTGTCCTTGGCGTTGTGCGTCGAGGCGATCAGCGCGGCCGGGTCGATGTCGACGGCGTCGATGGACTTCGCGCCGAACAAGCCGGCCGCGATGGCCAGGATGCCGGAGCCGCAGCCGTAGTCGAGCACGCGATCCCACTGGGCGGCCTCGGCGCCGTGGCGCGCGATCCAGCGCAGGCACATGCGCGTCGTCGGATGGGTGCCGGTGCCGAAGGCCAGGCCCGGATCCAGGCGCATGACCTGCCTGGCCTGCGCCGGCGCCTCGTGCCAGGACGGGACGATCCAGAACTCCGGCGTGATCTCCACCGGCGCGAATTGCGATTGGGTCAGCCGCACCCAGTCCTGCTGCGCCACGGTCTGGATCGCCTGCACGTGGACGTCGGTGGCCCAGTCCTGCGCCAGGATCAGCGTCGCGGCCTCGGTGGCCTCGGCTTCCTCGGCGAACAGCGCCTTCACCACCGAGCGCTCCCAGCCCGCGCGCGGCGCCGGCATGCCGGGCTCGCCGAACAGCGCGCGCTCCGCGGGCGTGTCGGCATCGGCATCCTCGACGGAGACGGCCAGCGAATCGATCTCCATCAGCGCGTCGCTGACGGTCTCGACATCCTCCTCGCGGCAGATCAGCACGAGCTCGTGCAGCAGGGGATCGTTGGCGTGGTCTTCGCCGTGGTTTTCGCTCATGGCGGCTCCGGGACTTCGGGGACTTCTGAAATGGAGAAGCCCTCAAGGCGGACCAGCGTCCACGCTTGAGGGCCTGCGCATTGTCGCTCAGCGGCGGTCGGCGCTGATCGGGCAGCGCCTGCGGTTCAGCGCTTGTGGGCGGCCATCCACTGCTCGAGGTAGTGGATGTCGGTGCCGCCTTCGATGAACTTGGCATCGGCCATCAGCTCGCGATGGAGCGGGATGTTGGTCTGGATGCCTTCGACGACGGTCTCCGACAGCGCGATGCGCATGCGGGCCAGGGCCTGCTCGCGGGTGTCGCCGTGGACGATGATCTTGCCGATCATCGAGTCGTAGTTCGGCGGCACGAAGTAGTTGGTGTACGCATGCGAGTCCACGCGCACGCCGGGGCCGCCGGGCGGGTGCCACATCGTGATGCGGCCCGGCGACGGGATGAACTTGACCGGGTCTTCGGCGTTGATGCGGCACTCGATCGAATGACCGCGCATCGTGATGTTGCGCTGGGTGAAGGGCAGCTTCTCGCCGGCGGCGATGCGGATCTGCATCTGCACGATGTCCACGCCGGTCACCAGCTCGGTCACCGGGTGCTCGACCTGCACGCGGGTGTTCATCTCGATGAAGTAGAACTCGCCGTTCTCGTACAGGAACTCGAAGGTGCCCGCGCCGCGGTAGCCCATCTTCTTGCAGGCCGCCGCGCAGCGGTCGCCGACGCGCTCGATCAGGCGGCGCGGGATGCCGGGCGCCGGCGCTTCCTCGATGATCTTCTGGTGGCGGCGCTGCATCGAGCAGTCGCGCTCGCCCAGCCAGACGGCGTTCTTGTGGCCGTCGGCCAGCACCTGGATCTCCACGTGGCGCGGATGCTCCAGGAACTTCTCCATGTAGACCTGCGGATTGCCGAAGGCCGCGGCCGCTTCGGCCTTGGTCATCTGCACCGCGTTGACCAGCGCCGCCTCGGTGTGGACGACCCGCATGCCGCGGCCGCCACCGCCGCCGGCGGCCTTGATGATCACCGGATAGCCGATCGCGCGGGCGATGCGGACGATCTCCTTGGGATCGTCGGGCAGGGCGCCCTCGGAGCCGGGCACGCAGGGCACGCCGGCCTTGATCATGGCCTGCTTGGCCGAGACCTTGTCGCCCATGGTCCGGATGTTGTCCGGGGTCGGGCCGATGAAGGTGAAGCCGCTGCGCTCGACGCGCTCGGCGAAGTCCGCGTTCTCGGACAGGAAGCCGTAGCCGGGGTGGATCGCCTCGGCGTCGGTGACCTCGGCCGTCGCGATGATGGCCGGCATCGACAGGTAGCTCTGCGCGGACGGCGCGGGGCCGATGCAGACGGCCTCGTCGGCCAGCTTCACGTACTTCGCGTCGCGGTCCGCTTCCGAATACACGACGACCGACTTCACGCCCAGTTCGCGGCAAGCGCGCTGGATACGCAAGGCGATCTCGCCGCGATTCGCGATGAGGATCTTCTTGAACATCTCGGACCGCCTTACTCGATGACGATCAGCGATTGGCCGAATTCCACCGGCTGGCCGTTCTCGATCAGGATCTTCGTGATCGTGCCGGTCTTGTCGGCTTCGATCTCGTTCATGATCTTCATGGCCTCGATGATGCAGATCGGGTCGCCTTCCTTGACCTGCTGGCCGACCTCGGCGAACGGCTTGGCGTTCGGGCTGGAGGCGCGGTAGAAGGTGCCGACCATCGGCGACTTGACGATGTGGCCGGTTTCCGCGGCCGGGGCCGGCGCGGCCACAGGTGCGGCGGCGACCGGGGCGGCGGCCTGCGCTGCCGGCGCGGCGACCATCTGCGGCGCCTGCATCATGGGCATGGCCGCCACGACGGGCTGGCCATCGGACTTGACGATGCGCACCTTGCCATCGGCCTCGGTGATTTCAAGTTCAGAGATGTTCGACTCGGAGACGAGGTCGATCAGGGTCTTGAGCTTGCGCAAATCCATATGAACTCTCCAACGGGGATCGGTTGTGATCTTCGGGTTGTCTTCCGGTCCGGCGGCAGGCGGACCGCGGCGCTCAGGGGGACGAGGCCGGCCGGCTCAATTGCTGGATCGCGAACTGCAGCGCCAACCGGTAGCCGGCCGGACCCAGTCCGCAGATCACGCCTTCCGCGACCGGCGACACGTAGCTGTGGTGACGGAACGGTTCGCGCTTGTGGATGTTGGACAGATGCACTTCAATCACCGGCAGCGCCACCGCCGCCAGCGCATCGCGGATCGCGACGCTGGTGTGGGTGTAGGCCGCCGGATTGATGATGATGAAGCGCGTGCCGTCGCGTCCGGCTGCTTGAATGCGGTCTACCAGGCCACCTTCGTGGTTGCTTTGATAGCTCTCCAGAGCTACGCCGGCTTCCTGCGCGATCCGGCGAAGATCTGCGTCGATCTCCGCCAAAGTGGTCGCGCCGTAGACCCCAGGCTCTCGGGTGCCGAGCAGGTTGAGGTTGGGGCCGTGTAGTACCAGGACTTGCATTCAGCGACCGGTCCCGCCAATTAGAGCGAAGACACTAGAAGCGTAAAAGGGTGGACTTTACGCCTTTTGGGTTCAGATCCCGGCAGCAAGCCAAAAATAAAAGGCTTGACCAGCTTCAGGCCGCCCGCTATGGCCGAGCAGGCCTTGACGGCGGCATCGGTCGAGGCGTCAGGACTTCATCGCGCGGGCCATCTCGCGCAGTTCTTCCAGGTGGGTAGCTCCCAACTTGCGCCAGATCGGCTCGCCTTGCGCGCTGAAGGCGACGGTAAACGGCAGGCCTCCCTTGGCATTGCCCAGGGTCTTGGACAGGTCGGTGCCGGTCAGGCCGGCGAGGGCGACCGGGAACTTCAACGGAAGTTTCTCGAGGAAGCCCCGCACAGGCGTCGGCGCGTCGACGGCCAGACCGAGCACTTGCCACCCTTTCGAGGCGAACTCGTCGTGAAACTGATTGATTTCCGGCAGTTCCTTGACGCAAGGCGCGCACCAAGTGGCCCAGAAGTTCAGCAGCAGCGGCTTGCCGCGCAGGCGGGCGGCGGGCTGGTAGGTCTGCTGGTCGAGCGTGTCGAAGCTGGCGTTCCAGAAGGCCGCGGCTTCCGCCGAGAGCGGTCCCGACGGCGCTGCGCCGCCCTCACCGCCGGCCTGCCTTTCATGATGAAGCGCGAGGTAGGCCCCCGCGCCGGCGGCCACCACGCCGGCGGCGCCCAGTCCCAGAACAGCGCGTCGTTGCATTCAATCTTCCTTCGCGTTCAGCAGTTGGCGCAGCGCGGCGAGGTCGCCGCGTTCGGTCCGGCCGCGCGCGTCGGGCTTGAGCGCGCCGCGCAGGTCGTCGTGATCCAGGATGGTCAGCGCGATCGCCACCCGCTCGTTCAGCGCGCGGCAAGGCACATCCAGGACGAGCTGGTCGACGGTTTCGCCCTTGGCATTGCGGGATTGGCCGACGTCATAGTCCACGCCCTGGTTCAGCAGCGCGATCTCCGCCGATTTGCTGTCATCGCAATACAACTGCAGATGGATGTGGGACAGCCGGGTGGCGGTGCCGCGCCAGACGGCGCCGCTCAGGTGGGGGCGGAACTCGGCCAGCCGCTCCATCCAGGTGGCGGCCAGTTCGCGCAGGGCCAGCAGCTCGGCCGGCTGCGTGTCGGCGCAGAAGATGTCCAGATACTCGCGTACCTGGTCTTCCAGTTCATCGTTGCTGGGCAGCGCGGTGCGCGGCGGCAGGCCGAGCACCTTCAGCGCGCGCGACTTGGCGGGGCCGTATTCCAGGCCTTCCTCCACCACCAGGCGGGCGGCGGCGGCGGCGATCTCGGTCGTCAATTCGGGTGTCATGGCGCCCTTTCGGCGGCTCGGCCCTGGGCGGGCGATCCCTGGCCCAAGCGTCAGGGGATGTCGACCGCGCCCATCCGGGCCTCGATGGTGCCAGCCCGCCCGATCACATACGGCGAACCTGGGCGTTTCTCGAACCGCTTCGGCGCCGGCAGCATCACCGCCAGGCGCGCCGCCTGGTTGGGGCCCAGCCGGGCGGCGTCGACGCGGTAGTAGTGACGGGCGGCGGCCTGGGCGCCGAACACGCCCTCGCCCCACTCGACGTTGTTCAGGTAGATCTCCAGAATGCGCTGCTTGTCGAGCAGCGCTTCCAGCATCAGCGTCAGCACAAGTTCCTGGCCCTTGCGCAGCAAGTTGCGCTCCGAGTTCAGGAACAGGTTCTTGGCCAACTGCTGCGAGATCGTCGAGCCGCCGATGACCTTGGGGAC
>NZ_VOSR01000961.1:0-3144 GCF_007997345.1 Mitsuaria sp. TWR114 | reverse complement strand
GAGCCGCGGCTCTTCGACTACGTCGACTTCGTGACGCTGGACGCCGGCGAGCGCCCGCTGCTGGCGCTGCTCGAGCACATCGCCGGCCGGCGCAGCCAGCAGCGCCTGGTGCGCTGCTTCGTGCGCGAGGACGGCGGCGAGTTGGCGGGCCAGGTCCGCTACATCAACTTCGTCGAGCCCGACGTGCCCTTCGAGGACGTGGGCACCCCGACCTGGGACGGGTTGCCGCTGCACGACTACCTGTCGCTGCTGGACATGCTCAACCCGATGAACCGGCTGTGGAGCGACGGCCGGTGGAACAAGCTGACCATCGCGCATGGCTGCTACTGGAAGAAGTGCAGCTTCTGCGACATCACGCTGGACTACATCTCCCGCTACGAGGCGGCCTCGGCCAAGACGCTGGTGGACCGCATCGAGGCGATCGTGGCGGAGACCGGCCAGACCGGCTTCCACTTCGTCGACGAGGCCGCGCCGCCCAAGGTGCTCAAGGCGCTGGCGCAGGAGCTCATCGCGCGCCAGGTGTCCATCAGCTGGTGGGGCAACGTGCGCTTCGAGAAGACCTTCACCCCCGAGCTCTGCCAATTGCTGGCCGACAGCGGCTGCATCGCGATCAGCGGCGGGCTGGAGGTGGCCTCGGACCGGCTGCTGCAGCTGATGCAGAAGGGCGTGTCGGTCGAGCAGGTGGCGCGGGTGACGCGCGCCTTCACCGAGTCCGGCATCCTCGTGCATGCCTACTTGATGTATGGCTTCCCGACGCAGACGGTGCAGGACACCGTCGATGCGCTCGAGTACGTGCGCCAGCTCTTCGAGAACGGCTGCATCCAGAGCGGCTTCTTCCACCGCTTCGCCTGCACCGTGCATTCGCCGGTGGGCCAGGACCCGGCCGCATTCGGCGTGCGGCTGCTGCCGCTGCCGCCCTCCCCGTTCGCGAAGAACGACGTCGGCTTCGTCGATCCCACCGGCACCGACCACGACGCGATGGGCGACGCGCTGAAGAAGGCGCTCTACAACTTCATGCACGGCCTCGGGCTGGAGCAGGACGTGCGGCGCTGGTTCAGCGTGCGCGTGCCCAAGCCCAAGGTGCCCAAGCACTTCATCGCGCAGGCGCTGGGCACCTGACCGGCCGCCGCGATCGCGGTCGCCGCCGCGCTAGCGCAGGCCCGCGGGCGCGACCAGCGTCGCGCCGGGCAGCGTCGAGGCCGGCGCCGCCGCGTTGGGATCGGGCAGGCGCACCGGGCGGATGTCCAGGCGGACGTCGAGCAGCGTGACGTCGTGCGCGTTGCCGTCAGCGTCGATCCAGCCCTGCGTGTCCGCGCCGCGGTAGAGCCGGAAGACGAAGCCGGTGCGGTCGCGCGGCTCGGTGGCGCCGGGCCGGATGCGCGCGGCCATCGCGCGCACCTCGTTGGCCGGCGACTGCAGCAGCTCGCTCATCGCCTGCACGATGCGGTTGTCGCCGAGGATGTCCGGCTGGAAGGTATCGACCGGACCGCGCGACGGCATCGGCTGCCCCAGCGCCGACGCGCGGATCGGCACCGGTGCGCCGGCGGCGGTCTTGCGGGCTGCCGGGCTGGTGACGCCGCTGCGCAGGTCGTGGCGGTCGCCGTTGTCGAGGTAGCTGAGCCGCGCGCCGCGGAGGTTGAACATGCCCAGCGTCGGATCACTGCGCGCGTCGCGCAGGTCCACCAGCAGCGCGCCGCGTCCCCCGATGACATCGATGCGGTCGCCGCGCACGACGGCCGCGCTGTTCTCCTCCACGCCCAGCCCGAAGCGGTAGCCCTTGGCCATCATCAGCGGCAGCATGCGGCCGATGCGACCGCGCTTGAGGAAGTGCTGGTCGACGAAGAGCTCGTCGCCGACAAAGCCCAGGCCGCGGTCGATCTCCTGGCCCTCGCGCAGCGTGCCGCGCATCACCTCCATGACGTTGAGCGCGTCGCGGAACATCACGCGGCTCATGATCGCCGCGCCGGCGCTGGTGCCGGCCACGACGCCGCCACGGCGGTAGACCTCCCAGATCGCGTCGAGCATCTCGGTGCGGCGGCCGCCGGGCTGCAGCGTGTCGACGATGAAGCCCTGCGCGCCACCGGAGAAGAACACGGCATTGGACGCGCGGACCTTGCCGATCAGGGCCGGGTCGTTGAGGTTGCGCTGCAGGTCGACGCCCTCGAGCCGCGGCGCGACCGGGATGTGCTCGGCCTGCGCGCCGTGGCGCTTGAGCGCGTCGATGATCAGGCGGGCGGAGAGTTCCGGATTGGCCGCGGCGGTGGCGAGCACGGCGAAGCGCGCCTGGCCGGGGCCGCCGGCCTCGTCGACGATGCGCTGCCAGACGGCGTCGTTGTCCATGCGCAGCGCGCCGCCGATGACGATGGCGGTCTGGGCCGAAGAGGCACCGGCGCCGAGCAGCGCCGCCAGGGCGACCAGCGCGCGCAGCCGGATCGAGATCAGGCGGAAGGCATCCATGCCGCCCATCTTCCATATCGCTCGCCGGATGGGAAGCAGGCTGGACCTTCAACCTGGGGGGACGCGGGGATGTTTCACGGACGCGTCAGGTGGCGGCCGCCGCGATTCAGCGAGGCGCCGCGCGTCAGCGGGCCGCGTCGCGCCGGGCCGCGCGCGACCGGCGCGCCTTGCGCAGGCGGTAGATCAGCAGCGGCACGAACACCGCCAGGCCGATGACGAGCAGCGGCATGGCGCCGCCGCCCTGGCCAGGCTGCCGGAGCTCCCGCAGCAGGCCCATCAACTGGCCGAAGCCACGCGTGATGAGCCAGAGGAAGAAGAGCGTGACCAGCGCCGAGAGCACGAGGCCGAAGAGGGTGCGTTTCATGGAACCCGCGATGCTACGCGCTCCCGGCGGCGTCGGCGGTGGGCGGCGTCGCGTCCGTCGGAGCGCCAAGCCGCACGTCGCGCAGGATCAGCGTGCCGAGCGAGAGCTCGATGGCCAGGCCGTCATCGCGCACCTGGACGCGCAGCCGCAGCCGCGCACTGCCGCGGCCTGCACGCAGTTCGCGCTCCCCGACCCGGAGCCGCAGGTCCGCCAGGGCGACGTCGTCGAGCGACAGGCTCAGGCCGCGGCCCACTGCGGCGCTGTCCAGCAGCGCGGTGTTGCGGCCTTCGGCGCGGCCGACCAGGCGGACCTGCAACGGCCCC
>NZ_VOSR01000960.1:0-3119 GCF_007997345.1 Mitsuaria sp. TWR114 | reverse complement strand
CGCTTCGGCGCCCGCGGCGTCGCCGCGCTCGAGCGCCGCGACGATGGCGACATGCTCCTGGCAGGACTGCGCCGCCTCGTGCGACGACTGGTAGAGCATCGCGATCAGCGTGGTGCGCGCGGTGTAGTCGCGCAGAGTGTCGGCGAGCAGGCTGTTGCCCAGGCACTCGGCCAGGCAGACATGGAAGTCGCCGAGCAGGAAGCTGCGCGCGCCGACGTCGTCGCCGCGCAGCGCGGCCTTCTCCTGCGCCAGGTGTTTCTTCAGCCGCGTCAGCGCCGGCTTGTCCAGGGCGCGGCGGCCGCGCAGCAGGCCGAGCTCGATGACCCGGCGCGCCTCGAAGGCTTCACGGGCCTCCTCGCGCGAGGGCGCGATCAGGTACCAGCCGCGCCGCGCGCTGACGGTGACGATGCCCCGCGCGGCCAGGCGCGTCAGCGCCTCGCGGACGATGGTGCGGCTGCAGTCGAAGAGCAGCGCCAGCGGCTGCTCGCCGAGCCGCGTGCCCGGCGCCAGCTTCTGCGCGAGCACGGCGTCGATGATCCGTTGGCTGATGTCGGTGGCGGTGATGCCCATGCCCAGGGCATTGCAGCTTCCGTGCCAGCGGCCGCCACGCGTGCCTCACTGGCGCATCTGTCTTGTATGCAAGCCAGGACGACACACGCGTGCCGCCGTTGCGCACAAGATTGGTGTGCGAGGCACCGTCCCGGTGCCTGGCCTCAGCCCTCGACCCGCATCGAGTAGTCCACCGCCTTGGCGTCCTTGGTGAGGCGCCCGACCGAGATGCGGTCGACGCCGGTGGCCGCGATCCAGCGCAGCTGGTCGATGGCCACGCCGCCCGACACCTCCAGCAGCGCCCGGCCGCCGGCGATGGCCACCGCCTCGCGCATCATCGGCTCGCTGAAGTTGTCCAGCAGCACGCTGACCGCGCCGGCGGCCAGCGCCTCGCGCAGCTGCTCCAGGGTCTCGACCTCGACCTGGATGGACACGCCGGCGTTCAGCGCCTGCGCCTGCCGCAGCGCCTGCGTCACGCCGCCGGCCGCGGCGATGTGGTTTTCCTTGATCAGGATGCCGTCGTACAGCGCCAGGCGCTGGTTCGCGCCGCCGCCCACGCGCACCGCGTACTTCTGCGCCAAGCGCAGCCCGGGCAGGGTCTTGCGCGTGTCCAGCACCGCGCAGCCGCGCGGGTTCGGACTGGCGCCCTCGATGGCGCGGGCATGGGCGCGCGTCGCCGTCGCGGTGCCTGACAGCAGCTGCAGGAAGTTCAGCGCCGGCCGCTCGGCAGAGAGCAGCGAGCGGCCCTCGGCCTCGATGCGGCAGACGAGGGTGTCGGGCGCCATGTCGGCACCCTCGTCGTACAGCCACTCGATCCGCGACGAGCCGTCCAGCGCCAGGAACACGCCCTCGAACCAGTCGCGGCCGCACAGCACCGCCGCCTCGCGCACCCGCACATGGGCCTGCACGCGCCGGCCCGCCGGCACCAGCCGCGCGGTCCAGTCGCTGATGCCGATGTCCTCGAACAGCGCGTCGCGGATGTTGCGCGCGCGGGCCTCGTCCAGGGTCTCGTTGTGGTCGAACATCGTCGCGGTCCCGGCTGCCTCTGGATTACTCGGCGTCGCCGATGGTGATCGACAGCTCGCCGAAGCCCTCGATGACGCCGGTGATCACGTCGCCCGGCTTCACCGGGCCGACGCCTTCGGGCG
This sequence comes from Mitsuaria sp. TWR114, assembly GCF_007997345.1. Taxonomy (NCBI): domain Bacteria; kingdom Pseudomonadati; phylum Pseudomonadota; class Betaproteobacteria; order Burkholderiales; family Sphaerotilaceae; genus Roseateles; species Mitsuaria sp. TWR114. The sequence goes on along the minus strand of NZ_VOSR01000960.1, from coordinate 1,422 downwards.
TGCCGGTGTAGATCAGGTCGCCCGGCGCCAGGTGATAGAACTGCGACAGGTTGGCCACCAGCTCCGGAATGCTCCAGATCATGTCGGACAGGTCACCGCGCTGCTTCTCGACGCCGTTCACCGCCAGCGTGATCGCGCCCTGGGACAGCTCGCCCAGCTCCGAACGCGGCACCAGCGGAGTGATGACGGCCGAATGCTCGAAGCCCTTGCCCAGGTCCCAGGGCCGGCCGATGGCCTTGGCCTCGTTCTGCAGGTCGCGGCGCGTCATGTCCAGGCCGGCGGCGTAACCCCAGACCGCGTCGGCGGCCTGCTCGGGCGTGGCCTTGAAGACCGGCTTGCCGATCGCCACGACCAGTTCCATCTCGTAATGCAGGTTCTTCGTGCCGGGCGCGTAGGGGATGGTGCCGCCCGACGGCGCAGCGCGCTGGCCGGCTTGGTGAAGTAGAACGGCGGCTCGCGGTCCGGATCGCTGCCCATCTCGCGGGCGTGCGCCGCGTAGTTCCGACCGACGCAGAAGATGCGGCTCACGGCGTAGCGCGCATCGCTGTCGCGCACGGCCACGGCGGCCTGCGGCGCTGGGGGGAAGACATAAGTGCTCATGGCGTGCGGAGGTAACGATCGCAACGATCGTGCAAGGAAGGAGGGGAGCGCGGAGCATAACCTTGGCAAATCCACGCGGCATTGCTAGGGTTGCGGCCATGTTTGAAGCCCGCCCCGCCGGCCAGCGCCTGGCCGTCCTGACGTGTGCCCTGATCCTGGCCGCCTGCGCCAGCCGCGGTCCCACCCCCAGCCGCCCCGCCCCGGGCGGCCCCAAGCCCTCCTCCTGGCCCGACCGCGACGGCCCCGACGCGGTCGTCCCGCCCGACCTGCAGAAGGTGCCCGACGCGGTGCCGCGGCTGGAATCCATCCGCAAGGGCGGCCCCAACAAGCCCTACGAGGTGCTGGGCGAGCGCTACGAGCCGATCGCCGACGACAAGCCGCTGGTCCAGAAGGGCCTGGCGTCCTGGTACGGCCGCAAGTTCCACGGCCGGCCGACGTCCAGCGGCGAGATCTACAACATGTACGCGATGACCGCCGCCCACGCGACCATCCCGATCCCGAGCTACGCGCGCGTGCGCAATCCCAAGAATGGCCGGGAGGTCATCGTCCGCATCAATGACCGAGGACCGTTCCACAAGGGCCGGATCATCGACCTGAGCTACACCGCCGCGCTCAAGCTGGGCGTGCTGAACGGCGTGGCGCCGGTCGAGATCGAGCGCATCACCTACGAGGACATCCGCACCGGCGCCTGGACCCGCGACCGCGACACGCTGTCGCCCGATCCCAAGGTCGCGCCCGACACGCCGGTCTATGCCGCCGCGACGCCCAGCGGCGCGCCCGATCCGACGACGACCGCGCAGCTGCGTCCGCCGGCCGCGCCGG
>NZ_VOSR01000096.1:0-968 GCF_007997345.1 Mitsuaria sp. TWR114 | reverse complement strand
CCTGCGCGACTACGGCATGCTGCTGTCGCTGGTGGCGATCATGGCGCTCTTCGAGTTCCTGACCGACGGCACGCTGCTGGAACCGCTCAACCTCACCAACCTGGTCCTGCAGAACAGCTACATCGTCATCATGGCGCTGGGCATGCTGCTGGTGATCGTCGCCGGCCACATCGACCTCTCGGTGGGCTCGGTGTGCGGCTTCATCGGCGCGCTCGCGGCGGTGCTGATGGTGCAGTACGAATGGGCCGCGCTACCCGCCGGACTGGTCTGCCTGCTCGCGGGCGCGGTGATCGGCGGCGCGCAGGGCTGGTTCGTCGCCTACCTGGGCATCCCGTCCTTCATCGTGACGCTGGCCGGCATGCTGGTGTTCAAGGGCCTCGCGCTGGCGCTGCTGCAGGGCCAGTCGCTCGGCCCCTTCCCCGACAGCTTCCAGGCACTGAGCGCCGGTTTCCTGCCCGAGCTCTTCGGCCAGGAGGATCCGCGTCCGACGACGCTGGGCCTGGGCCTGCTGCTGACCGCCGTGGCGGTGGTCGTGGCCTGGCGCCACCGCGTCGCGGCGCTGCGGCACGGCATGGACACCGAACCCGGGCCGGTCTTCTGGCTGCGGCAGGCCTTGCTGGCCGGCGCGGTGCTCGCAATGAGCTGGCTGATGGCGTCCTACAAGGGCCTGCCCACGGTGATGGTGGTGATGGTGGCGCTGACGCTGCTCTACGACTTCATCGCCGGCCGCACCACGCTGGGCCGCCGCGTCTACGCGGTGGGCGGCAACGAGAAGGCGGCCCGGCTGTCGGGCGTGCGCACGCAGCGCATCGCCTTCCTGACCTTCGTGAACATGGGTGCACTGGCGGCGCTGGCCGGCCTGGTCTTCGCCGCGCGGCTCAATACCGCCACGCCCAAGGCGGGCCTGGGCTTCGAGCTCGACGTGATCGCCGCCTGCTTCGTCGGCGGGGCCTCGGCCTCGGGCGGCG
>NZ_VOSR01000959.1:0-1606 GCF_007997345.1 Mitsuaria sp. TWR114 | reverse complement strand
GCGGGGAACGCGGCCTGCGCCGCGGCGATGGCGGCCTCGGTCTGCGCGGCGTCGGCTTGCGCGTACAGCCCGATCACGTCGCTGGTGTCGGACGGATTGATGTTGGGTCGCTGGTCCACGCCGGCGACCCATTCGCCGGCGATGTAGTTCTTGAATTCAGGAATGGCGCTCATGACGGTCCTTGCTGACCCGCGTCGCTCACGGCGTCACGGCGGGTCTGAAAGTGAGGGAGAAGAAGGCGGACTCAGCGGCCCCAGCGCAGCACCAGCGGATCGAGCCGACGTGCCGCGTCGAGCAGGCCGGCCCGCACCTGCGGGTTCATCGTCGGGAACGGATGGCGCGGTGCGTCGCACGCGATCACGCCGCCCTCCTTCATCAGCGCCTTGGCGGTCAGGATGCCGCCCTGGCGGTTCTCGTAGTTGATCAGCGGCAGCCAGCGGCCGTACTCGGCCACCGCGGTCTCGCGGTCACCGGCGGCGTAGGCATCGACGATGCGACGGATGCCGTCCGGATAGGCACCGCCGGTCATCGCGCCGGTGGCGCCGGCATCCAGGTCGGCCAGCAGCGTGATCGCCTCCTCGCCGTCCCAGGGACCCTCGATCGCCTCGCCGCCCAGCGCGATCAGCTCGCGCAGCTTGCTGGCGGCGCCGGCGGTCTCGATCTTGAAGTAGCGGACCTGCTCGATCTCCTTGGCCATGCGGGCCAGGAACGGCGCCGGCAGCGGCGTGCCCGACATCGGCGCGTCCTGGATCATGACGGGGATGTCGATCGCATCGGACAGGCGCGCGTAGAACTCGAAGATGCCGGCCTCGCCCACCCGCAGCGTCGCGCCGTGATACGGCGGCATCACCATCACCATCGCCGCGCCCAGGTCCTGCGCCAGGCGGCTGCGCTCCGCGCAGATCTGCGTGCTGTAGTGGGTGGTGGTCACGATGACCGGCACGCGACCGGCGACGTGCTCCAGGATCGTGCGCGTCAGCACCGCGCGTTCGTCGTCGCCGAGCACGAACTGCTCCGAGAAATTCGCCAGGATGCACAGGCCGGTGGAGCCGGCATCGATCATGAAGTCGATGCAGCGCTTCTGGCTTTCCAGGTCGAGGCCGCCCTGGGCGTTGAAGGTCGTGGGCACGACCGGGAACACGCCCTTGTAGGGCCGGGGGAAGCTCAGGCTCATCTTGTCTCCAGAGGATCGGTGATTCTTGTTGGATCGAATTAAAGTATTACTTTATTGATTCACGTATCGGTGCAAACCCTCATTCATGGCTTCTTCACTTCTCAAATAGTCAGACTTATAGAATCAGCACCACGACACACCCACAAGGGCGCGACACTCGCGTCCGACAACGACGGAGACACCATGACCAGCGCCCTCTATCCCAGCCTGCGCGAGCAGCGCGTGCTCATCACCGGCGGCGCGACCGGCATCGGCGCGACGCTGGTCGAGCGCTTCGCCGCCCAGGGCGCGCGGGTGGGATTCATCGACATCGCCGCGGACGCCGGGCGCGAGCTCGCGGCGCGGCTGCCGGGTTGCGCCTTCGTCGCGGCCGACCTGACCGACATCGCGCAGCTGCGCGCCGCGATCGCGACGCTGCGCGAGCAGCTCGGC
>NZ_VOSR01000958.1:0-2966 GCF_007997345.1 Mitsuaria sp. TWR114 | reverse complement strand
GCCGGCGTCGAGGCCGTGGACGTCGCACCCGCAGACGCGGACGCCGACGCAGCTGCTGCGTGTTTCGCCTCGGCCGCCACGGCCGAGCGCCGACGCCGCCGCCGGTGTGCCCACGGCCACGCAGGCGGAGGGTCGCAGGTCGAGCTGGCTGGCCGCCTGCGCGTCCTTCAGCGCGACATCGAGCCAGCGGGCCGGCCGCGCCTTCGCGACGCCCTCGTGGTTGATCAGGAAGGCCTCGTCGATGTCCTCGCCCAGCGCCTCGATCAAGGGCACGCGCAGCAGCTGCAGGATCGAGCCGCGGCGCTGGTCCTCGTCCGGAACCACGCCGAAGACCGCCAGCCCCTTGGGCTGCGAGCTCTGCGCCAGGCGGTCCAGGTAGGGATGCAGCAGTTCCAGGAAACCGCTGAAGTCGGCCGCGATCCGCTCGGCGCTCCAGCCCAGGTCGCGGTGCAGGTTGTGCTCGACGAACTGCTGCAGCATGCGGCGCTCCAGCCCCTGGCGCGTCGGGCCGGGATCGACCGTCTCCCACTCGTGCATCAGCTCATGCATGTGGGCCATGCCCGCGTTGAAGCCCGCCGGCGCGAAGCTCGGCGTGCGGTGGCTCACCATCAGCGCGCGGCCGCGGCGCTTGGCGGTGAGCGCCTCGCCGAGGTTGTCGACGATGTAGGGATAGATCACCGGCGTGTCGCCCAGCGGCAGCCAGACCGGGTCCCACACGTCGGGACCGCGCAGCTTGCCCGGCGCCCACTCCTGCGTGCCGTGCGTGCCGAAATGGAGGATCGCGTCGGCCTGCCGCGCCCACAGGTAGGTGGCGAGGTAGTGATGCGACAGCGGCGTGCGGCTGCGATGCATGAAGGGATCCTGGCCGTTGCGCAGGGTCTCCTCGCGCGGCGGCTGCGGCAGCACGGTCAGCGCGCCCAGCTTCAGGCGCGGGATGACGAAGACCGGCTCGCCGCGCTGCCGCACGACATAGCGGCTGCTCGCGGGCGGGCCCCACTTGGCGACCATGGGATCGCGCACCGCGGCGGGCAGCGCGTCGAACCAGGCGGTGTAGCGCGCGAGCGGCAAGGCCTCGGCCTGGTCGGCGTCGAGCAGGGCCTGCAGGTCGGTGCCGGGGTAGTAGGCCGAGAGCAGCGGCTTGAGGCCGGCGATCCAGTCCGCCTCCGCCTTCGGCGTGACGGCGTAGCCAGCGTCCTTCAGCCCCTCGCTGACGCGCGCGAGGCTGCGCGGCACGTTGAGGAAGGACGCGCCGAAGTTGCTGCCGCCGGGCGGATAGTTGTAGACGAAGGCCACCAGCCGCTTGTCGGCGTTGGACCGGGTCTGCAGCGCGATCCAGCGCGCGGCCTTGCCGGCGACGCTGGCGGCCTGGCGGTCGATGAGTTCGGGCTCGCCCCGCTTCGGATGGGCGACGACGACGACCGGATCGATCAGGCCCGCCGCCTCCGGCTGCGCGAAGTAGAACGGAATGTCGGCTTGCGAGAGGCCGGTCTCGCTGCCTTCCCAGGCCGCGGCCTGGTCCTGCCGGTAGGGCTGCGTCTGCAGCACCGGCACGCCCCAGCGCTCGAAGGTGGGCTGCAGGCTGGCGCCCTGCGGCAGCAGACTGTGGTTGACGATCACGCGGGCCTGGACCTGGCCGTCGCGCTCCAGCAGCGCCGACAGCGGCTGGTCGCTGAGCTGGCCGCTGAAGGCGGCGTAGGCGAGCAGGCCGCGCTCGCGGAACATCGCGAGCCAGCGGTCCAGCCAGGCGGTGTTGCCTTGGACGAAGTGGTAGCGGTGCAGCAGCAGCGCCACGGGCTCGCCGCGCAGGCCCTGCTGCGCGGCCCAGGCGCGGAACTCGGCGGCGTCGGCGAAGAGCCGCGGCGCGCCGGGGTAGTGGATGCCGCGCTGCGGGATCAACTGCGGTGGGCCGAGGTCGGGTGCGGGCGTGCCCGCGAGCTGCGCCCGCGCGAGCGCGAAGGCGGTGCGCGTGTTGGTCGGTCCGCCGGCCTGCAGGTAGGCGCGCAGGCTGCGGTCGCTGGCGGCGGGCTCGCCGGCGGGGATCCACAGCACCTGCGCCTCCGGCTTGCCGACGCGCCGCAGCGCGGCGTCGACGATCGGGCGCAGCCGCGCCTCGGCGGTCGCATGCGGGATGTCGACCCAGACCAGCGCGGCCTCGCGCAGCGCGCGGTCGAGCGCGGGATCCTGCTCGATGGGCGCGCCGCGCAGCGGGTACTCGATCTGCCGGACTGCGAAGCCGGCGGCCTTTCCCTCGCGCTCGAGCAGCGCGTGCTTGGCCGCGGGCGTGATGTCGACGCTGAGGAAGAGCACCGGAGTGCCGGCGGCCGCGCCGCCCGCGGTCGCGGGCGCGCACGATGCCGCCGCGCAGAAGCTCAGGGCCGCGGCCGCGAGGCAGCGGGCCAGCAGGGCGCGGACGCTCATGGCTGAGGCGTTCCGGCCGTCGTCGGCGCGGGGGCCGCCGCGGCGCCGCGACCGCCGCCCGCAGCAGGGCCCGTGGGACCGGCCGGCGTGGCCGCGGGCGAGCCGCCCGGCGTTCCGGCCGCGCCGGCCTCACCGGCTTCGGGCACGTAGATGATGGAGCCGTCCTTCATCTTGTAGGCGACGCCGGCGCGCTCCCCCTGGCCTTCGGCGCTGCCGCCGTTGCCGCGGTACTTGATCTCCTGCCCGTCCTTGCGGACGACGATCTCCATGCCCGGTTGACCGGGGTTGCGGATCACCGTTTCGTTCGCATGCGATTGCTGCTGCAGCGCGACCGCCGTCAGCAGCGCGACGACCAGCACCAGGAACACGTCCACCAGGTTCACCGCGGACAGCATCGGGTCGTCGTCCTCCTCGGCGAGGATGGACAGGCGGCGGCCGGTGCTCATGCCCAGCCCTGTTCGGTCTTGATCGCCAGCAGCTCGGCCAGCAGCCAGCGGCGGCGGATCGAGTAGACGACCAGCGCGATCGCCGCCGCGGCCAGCGCGAGC
>NZ_VOSR01000957.1:0-1112 GCF_007997345.1 Mitsuaria sp. TWR114 | reverse complement strand
GCCGAAGCGGGCCTCGGTGCGCTGGACCTGCTCGGCGTCGATGACGCCATCCTCCGCGAGCCAGTGCAGCAGCTGGCGCCACTCGAGGCGCTGGCCGCCGCCCTCGGCGGCCTTGGGCTTGGCGGGCCCGGGGGCGCTCGCCGGCGGGCGCGGCACGCTCGTTGGCGCGCTTGTTGTCGCAGTCATTGGCGCGGTGGATGGCGCCGGGCTGGCGGCCGGCGCGCCCTTGTCCTTGGCGCTGGTCGACGGGGTGTGCTTCATGGTCACTCGCCGGAATCCGCGGCGGCGGAAGCCGCGTGGAGTTGCTGGATCACGTTCATCGGCAGCGGCCGCACCAGCTTCAGCCATTTGCGCGCCGGCAGCTCGTGCCTGGCCTCGATGTGGTCGGCGCGCTGCTCGAGCACCTCGCGGGTCGCACCTCGACGCCGCGCGCGGCCACGACGATGGTGTTGCCCTCACGGGTCGGCGTCAGGTGCCAGACCTGGTCGGTGCCGAACACCTTGGCGATCCGCGCCGCGCTGCGCGCGAAGCTGGCGCTGCGGCCGAACAGGTTCACCGTCATGAGCCCGCCGTCGGCCAGCACGCGACGCAGTCCGCGTAGAAGGCTTCATCGTCCAGCACCGGCGCCGCCGCCTCGTGGTCGTAGAGGTCGACGTTCAGCACCTGCGCCATGCCCCAGTTCGCCGCGTCGGCCACCCACTGGCCGGCGTCCTCGTTGAGCACCCGCAGCCGCTCGTCGTCGTCGGGCAGGTGGAACCAGTGCCGGTTGGCGCTGATGACGGTCGGGTTGATCTCGACCGCGGTGGTCTTCATCTTCAGCTGCTTGCGACAGAAGCGCGTCAGCGCGCCGGCGCAGGCCCAGCTGCACCGCCTGGCCCTGGGTCATCTCGCGGGTGTCGCGCCAGAGCATCCAGGCCATCATGCGCTGGACGTATTCCAGCTCCAGCTTCTCCGGCTTCTTGACCCGCATCGCGCCCTGGACCCAGATCGAGTCCAGATGCAGGAAGCGCACGCCGTCGAATTCGCTCAGCGTCGCCTCGACCCACTCGGTCTTCCTGCCGCCCTTGTTGTTCTTCGGGTCCCGGTGCTTGCTCACGGCTGTCGTTCCCATG
>NZ_VOSR01000956.1:0-1705 GCF_007997345.1 Mitsuaria sp. TWR114 | reverse complement strand
GCGCATCGTCGCGGCGGTGGGCGGCGGTTACGCGCTCGCAGCGCTGGCCAGCGTCGCCGTGCTGGCGCTGCCCGTCAGCCGCATCCAGGCCGTCATCGGCGGCATGCTGGGCAGCTTCGCGGTCTACGCCGCGGCGGTCGTGTGGGTCTTCGCCGTGCGCAGCGCCACCCGCGCCTGGATCGGCCTGCTGGTGGCCGCGCTGCCGCTGCTGCCGTTGGCGTGGTCCGTCTGGCATGGCGCCGCGCCGGCCGTCTCGCCATGAGCGCCCCTGACCTTTCCCCTCACGCCACGCCCGACGCCGCCAGCGGTACCGGAGCGCGCGTCCCGGCCGCGCCGCGCGGCCTCCGGCAGACGATGTCCGACCTGCACATCTGGACCGGATTGCTGCTGGGCTGGCTCCTGTTCGCGATGTTCCTCACCGGGACGGTCAGCTATTTCAAGGAAGAGCTGTCGCAATGGATGCGGCCCGAGATCGCGCACCAGGCCGACCGGCCGGAGGCGGCCGTCGTGGCGGGACGCATCGCCAAGACGCTGGAGACCGTCGCGCCCGGCACGACCCAATGGAGTCTGCGCCTGCCCGACGAGCGCCACCCGATCGCGAACGCCTTCTGGCGCGTGCCGCCCAAGGATGGCGCCAAGCGTGCCTTCAAGGACGCCAACTTCGATCCGCAGACCGGCCTCAAGGTCGCGGCCCGCGAGACGCCGGGCGGTGAATTCTTCTACCGCTTCCACTTCCAGTTCCATTACATACCGGTGGCCTGGGGGCGCTGGCTGGCCGGGCTGGCGGCGATGTTCATGCTGGTGGCCATCGTCAGCGGCGTGATCACCCACAAGAAGATCTTCACCGACTTCTTCACCTTCCGATGGGGGAAGGGCCAGCGGTCCTGGCTGGACGCGCACAACGCGCTGTCGGTGTTCGGGCTGCCCTTTCACCTGATGATCACGTACACCGGGCTGGTGACGCTGATGACGCTCTACATGCCGTGGCCTGAAATGGCCGGCATCGAGTCGCCGGCGATGAAGCGTCAGCTGACCTCGGAGATGAATGCCTTCCTCCAGCCGGCCAAGCCGTCCGGCGAGGCGGCGCCGCTCGCGTCGATCGAGGCGATGGTGCGCGAGGCCGAGCGGCGCTGGGGCCCGGGCAGCGTGGCGCGGGTGACCGCGGCCAATCCGGGCGACGCGGCGGCGCGCGTGGCGATCGCGCGCGGCGAGGGCGGGCGCTTGTCGATGAGCCCCCAGTACCTGCTGTTCGACGGCGTCTCCGGTCGCGTGGTCGAGGAGAAACAGGGCGTGGGCGCGGCGGCCGAGACGCGGGGCGTGATGTACGGGCTGCACCTGGGGCGCTTTGGCGATGGCGCGACGCGCTGGCTGTATTTCCTCGTCAGCCTGGCCGGCACCGCGATGGTGGGCAGTGGCCTGGTGATGTGGACGGTCAAGCGACGCCAGAAGCTGGCCGATCCGGAGCGGCCTCACCTGGGTTTCCGGATCGTGGAGCGGCTCAACATCGCCGCGATCGCCGGCCTGCCGCTGGCGATGGCGACCATGCTCTGGGCCAACCGCCTGCTGCCGCTGGACCTGTCGCGGCGCGGCGAGTGGGAGATCCACGTCGTCTTCATCGTCTGGGCACTGGCGCTGGCGCATGCGGTGCTGCGGCCGCCGCGGCGCGCCTGGATCGAGCTGTTCGCGCTGGGCGCCGCGGCCCTGG
>NZ_VOSR01000955.1:0-525 GCF_007997345.1 Mitsuaria sp. TWR114 | reverse complement strand
GCAGTCCGCGTAGAAGGCTTCATCGTCCAGCACCGGCGCCGCCGCCTCGTGGTCGTAGAGGTCGACGTTCAGCACCTGCGCCATGCCCCAGTTCGCCGCGTCGGCCACCCACTGGCCGGCGTCCTCGTTGAGCACCCGCAGCCGCTCGTCGTCGTCGGGCAGGTGGAACCAGTGCCGGTTGGCGCTGATGACGGTCGGGTTGATCTCGACCGCGGTGGTCTTCATCTTCAGCTGCTTGCGACAGAAGCGCGTCAGCGCGCCGGCGCCAGGCCCAGCTGCACCGCCTGGCCCTGGGTCATCTCGCGGGTGTCGCGCCAGAGCATCCAGGCCATCATGCGCTGGACGTATTCCAGCTCCAGCTTCTCCGGCTTCTTGACCCGCATCGCGCCCTGGACCCAGATCGAGTCCAGATGCAGGAAGCGCACGCCGTCGAATTCGCTCAGCGTCGCCTCGACCCACTCGGTCTTCCTGCCGCCCTTGTTGTTCTTCGGGTCCCGGTGCTTGCTCACGGCTGTCGTTCCCATG
>NZ_VOSR01000954.1:0-553 GCF_007997345.1 Mitsuaria sp. TWR114 | reverse complement strand
GGACTGCCGCAGCATCGCCACCCCCCGCGGCGATCATGCCGGCGCAGGACAGCAGCGCCACCGCGCCGATGGCCAGCGGGATCAGGGAGTTCTTCCGTTCTTCGGTCATCGGGATCCGGCGCGCGCCGCGCTTCGCGTCTTGAGGAAACATCGGCGCGTCCACGCGCCGGCGAGCGCGCATTGTCCTCGTACCGGCGCGGACCCGGCACGCGCGCCGCTCAGCCCTGGGCGGGGGCCGCGCCCGGCCGCGGCGAGCGGGCGCGGTAGCGGTCGCGGATCCAGCGCATCGCGGGCAGCTCGACCAGCCGCGTCAAGCCATGCGCCAGGCCGGCCGAGACCGCCATCGCCAGCGCGATGGCGAGCTGCGTCGGCACGCCCCAGCCCTCCAGCCGGTGCAGCAGCGCCCAGCCGATGTTCTCGTGCAGCAGGTAGAGCGTGTAGGAGATCGTGCCCAGCCACAGCAGCAGCGGATGCTCCAGCCAGGTCCAGCGCCCGCGCGCGGCGCCCTGCAGCACGACCAGGAACACCGCGGCCAGCGCCGCCAGCGCCCAGC
>NZ_VOSR01000953.1:0-1076 GCF_007997345.1 Mitsuaria sp. TWR114 | reverse complement strand
GCGCGTGCGGCGGTGCTGCTTCTGGCAGGGATGTCGATGTGCGGGTGGCATTCGCGGGGGCGGCCAGGGCGGTGCCTGCGTCCCAGGCGTCGGCCCAGGCGTCCAACTGCGCGTCGATGTCGGGGAGCTCCAGCGCCTGCACCAGGCCCAGGTGGCGCTCGGGGAGCGAGAGCGAGGCGTCGCGCTTGAGCGCGGCAATCAGCGGCAGGTCGGCAGGCAGGGACTCGCCGACCATGCGCGCATGCGCGTTGCTGCCCACCCGGTTGGCGATCACGCCCACGACCTGGATGTCGTCGCGGAAGCGCGCCAGGCCCGTCGCCAGCGCGCCGAAGGTCTGCGCCATCGCGGAGGCATCCATCACCGCGATCACCGGCAGGCCGAAGGCCGCCGCCAGGTCGGCGCTGCTGGGCTTGCCGTCGAACAGGCCCATCACGCCCTCGACCAGCACCAGATCCGACTCGCGCGACGCCTGCGCCAGCAACTCGCGGCAGTGCGCCTCGCCGCCCATGAAGAGGTCGAGCTGGTAGACGGTGTGGCCGCTGGCGCGGGCGAGCACCATCGGGTCCAGGTAGTCCGGTCCGGTCTTGAAGACGCGCACGCGCAGGCCGCGCCGGCGCGCCGAGCGCGCAATGGCCGCGGTGACGCTGGTCTTGCCCTGGCCAGAAGCCGGCGCGCTGATCAGGAAGGCGGGGCAGTCGGTCATCGCGGCATCGGCTCCGTCGTTGTCGCGTCGTTCATGCATTGAGCGCCACCCATCGGCCTTGCACCTGCAGGATCAGCAGGCGGTGGTGGAAGACGCGCTGCAACGCGTCGTGCGTGGTGGGGTCGTGGGGCGGGCCCTGGTGGACGATGCGGCCGCCATCCATGACGACCAGCGTGTCCGCCTGCAGCGCGACATTGAGTTCATGCAGCACGCTGACCACCGCGCCGCCCGCCGCGACGCGGCCGCGCACGATGCGCGCCCAGTCGCTCTGGTGCGGCGGATCCAGGTGGGCCAGCGGCTCGTCCATCAGCAGCACGCCGGAATGCACCGCCAGCGCCCGCGCCAGCAGCACCCGCTGGCGCTCGCCGCCGGA
>NZ_VOSR01000952.1:0-2494 GCF_007997345.1 Mitsuaria sp. TWR114 | reverse complement strand
GCGCGGCGGCGATGGCGGCGCGCGCCTGGGCGACGTCGGCCTGCGCGTACTCGCCGATCAGGTCGCGGGTGTCGCTCGGGTTGATGTTGCGGGAGGCGCGGGGACCGTCGACCCACTCGCCGTTGATGAGGTTCTTGAACATGAGGGACTGCTCGTTGCCGGTCGCGAAGGGCGCGTGGCGGATGGACGGGAAGGCCGCAGGCGCGGAAGGGGAAGAAGGGACGAGGGACGCGCGCCGGTCCGAGCCGGACGACGCGTCCCGCGGCGCGCTTACTGCGGGCCGAGTCTGGAGATCAGCGCGCCCAGCTCGTCGACTTCGGCGGGCTTGAGGTCCGACAGCGGCGGACGCACCGGGCCGGCCGTGTGGCCGGCCAGCGTGGCGCCGGCCTTCACGATGGACACCGCGTAGCCATGGCCCTTGTTGCGCAGCGCGATGTAGGGCAGGAAGAACTCGCGGATCAGGCGGTCGGTGGTGGCGGTGTCGCCCGACGCATGGGCGTTGTAGAAGTCGATCGCGGTCTTCGGGATGAAGTTGAAGACGGCCGACGAGTACACCGGACAGCCCATGGCGCGGTAGGCGCCGGCGAAGACTTCCGCGGTGGGCAGGCCGCCCAGGTAGCTGAAGCGGTCGCCGAGCTGCTGGCGGATCGAGACGAAGGACTCGATGTCGCCGATGCCGTCCTTGAAGCCGATCAGGTTGGGGCAGCTGTCGGCGAGCTTGAGCAGCGACTCGGGCGTCAGGCGGCAGGCGCCGCGGTTGTAGACGATCACGCCGAACTTGACGCTGCGGCAGACGGCTTGCACATGCGCCACCAGACCCTCCTGCGAGGCCTCGGTCAGGTAGTGCGGCAGCAGCAGGATGCCCTGCGCGCCCAGGCGCTCGGCTTCCTGCGCGTACTGGATCGCGACCCGGGTCGGGCCGCCGGCGCCCGCGATGATGGGCATCTTCCCCTTGCAGGTCTCGACCGCGACGCGGATGACGTCGCTGTACTCCTTGGGCTCGAGCGAGAAGAACTCGCCAGTGCCGCCGGCCGCGAACAGCGCGGTCGCGCCGTAGGGCATCAGCCACTCCAGGCGCTCGGCATAGGGCTTGGGCGCGAAGTTCAGCTGGGCGTCGAAATCGGTCAGCGGGAAGGACAGCAGGCCGTGGGAAATGGTGGCCTTGAGGTCTTGGGGCGAGGTCATGAGCGGCTTGTCTCCGTGGCTACAACAGCGCTGGATCCGTCGTCGCACCCCGTCCTGAATGACTTGGTACCGGTACCAGCATGGACAGATGGTAGCGATGCCATCGACCGTCATCAAGAGGATGTCTGACAACTGCGGGTAATCCCCTAATCTGGAATCGCGCAGCGCGCCGGTCGCCCCGGCGGGGGCTCCCCCCTTCGGGGAGCCTGTTTGCGGTTGCCTCTTTGGAGGGGCCTCTTCGGAGGGGGGCGAGCTAGGGGTAGTGAGGGCCGAGGGGGCCACCTACAACCGGTAGGCGATCGAGGGGGAGGCAGTCCGCTTCAGCTCCGACGCGAAACCCTTCAAGGAGGCTGTCATGAGATCTGAAGCGAGAACTGCGTTCCAGCAGCAAGTCATCGAGGCGCTCGTGGAGAGCAAGGCCATCAACGCCGACGCGGTCGGCGCGACCTTCGCCAAGTTCGGCGAACGGGCCCTGCTGCAAGGCGAGGTGCTGGTCACCATCATCAACCGCAACGCGATCTGGAACTGCGGCTGGCCGGGGCCGGAGCTGGACATCGTGCGCGACGTCCGCCAGCTGCGCGAGTGACGCGATGAGCGCGGTCGTCCCGATGCCGGTGGTCCGGCCGATGGTGGGCAGGCGGTCGGCCGCCGCCCGGCGCCGGGAAGACCTGCTGGGCCGCGTGCACCTGGCGGTGCGCATGGCCCGGCGGAGCCTGAAGCGCGCGCTGGCCGAGGAGGAGGGCGCAGCGACTGGCGCGGCGGGAGGAGGCGGTGCCCCGGCGCCGCTGGTGCTGGCGAAGGTCGTCGGCGAGGCGGCGATGCTGCTGCGCATGGCGGCGAACCTGCGCGGCGAGGACGAGACGCTGGACGTGGAGTCGCGGCTGCTCGCGGTGCAGCTGGTCGCGCCGGCACGCGGTGCGCGGGTGAAGGCGCGGCTGTGCCACGACACCGGCCGCGCGCTGGAGCATGCGTCCGCCCACCTGTTCCTCGGCGACGCGGGGTATCCGGACGAGGCCTTCGACCGCCTGCTCGACGAACTGCTCGAGGGCGAGGTCGCCGGCGGCGCCGAGCGGCTGCCGAATCACCAGCTGGAATGCGAGTGGCTGGACCAGCTGCGGCGCGGCCGGGTCGACGTCGAGCCCATCGACGCGGAACTGCTGGCTGCCACCTGCATCGGTTGGCCGCTGGACGTGCTGGCGTGCTCGACGCTCGACCTCTACATGTTCACCCACGTCGTCCTGTATGCGTCCGACATGGGGCGCCGGCCGGTGCGCCTGCCGCGCCCGGTGGACGAGGTGCTGGCCGAGGC
>NZ_VOSR01000951.1:0-552 GCF_007997345.1 Mitsuaria sp. TWR114 | reverse complement strand
CGGCGCCGCGCTGCTGGCGGCGCTGGAGCGCGAGGCGCTCGCCATGGGCTACCGCGCGCTGTGGCTGGAGACGCGCCGCGTCAACGAACGCGCGCTGCGCTTCTACCGGCGCCACGGCTATTCCGAGATCCCCCGCTATGGCGCCTACGTCGATCGCCCCGACGCGGTGTGCCTGGGCAAGCCCCTGCGCGCCCCCGTGGCGACCGCCTCCTCCCCGCTCCACCAGGAATCCCCATGGAACTGATCGACCTCCGCGGCACCGACCGCGACTGGATGCCCGCGCTCGGCGAGCTGTTCTTCGACGTCATCGACGGCGGCGGCTCGCTCGGTTTCCTCGAGGACATCGACGAGGCGCAGATGCGCGAGTACTGGGAAGGCGTCTTCGACCAGCTCGGCCCGCGACACCGCCTGTGGGTCTGCCGCGACGGCGACCGGGCGCTCGGCACGGTGCAGCTGTCGCTCTGCGGCAAGCCCAACGGGCGCCATCGCGCCGAGGTGCAGAAGCTGATGGTGCATCGCGACGCACGCCGGCGGGGCGTGGCGGCGCAGTTG
>NZ_VOSR01000950.1:0-1603 GCF_007997345.1 Mitsuaria sp. TWR114 | reverse complement strand
GGGCGATCCGATGCACTTCGGCGACGAGTCCTGGAAGGACGACGGCTCCGAGGCCGCCGACTCCTACAACCGCCGCATCGGTGACGGCCACGACGGCATGTACTGGTTCGGCATGAGCGACGCCGGCGCCTTCGACGCCAAGCGCTCGGACCGCGGCCTGCTGGCGGTGAACCACGAGTACGTCGTCGCGCCCTACGGCCTGCACCCCGCCGGCCGCGCCGCGGGCGCCACGCGCAACGCCACCGAGGTCGAGAAGGAGATCTACGCGCACGGCGTCAGCGTCGTCGAGGTCAAGCGCGACGGCGCCAACACGACGATGGTGCGCGGCTCGCGCTACAACCGCCGCGTGACCTCGGCCACGACGATGGACATCACCGGCCCGGCCAAGGGCCACCTGCTGCTGCAGACGCTGTTCAGCCCGACCGGCGTGCAGACCCGCGGCACCAACAACAACTGCGCCAATGGCTACACGCCGTGGGGGACCTACCTGACCTGCGAGGAGAACTACCTCAACGTGATCAGCCGGGCCGCCGGCGATGACGCGCTGCGGGCGGGCGGCGCCAAGGAGGTGTCCAGCCTCAACCGCTACGGCCTGCCGCAAAACCGCAAGAGCCCCTACCTGTGGGACACCGCGGGCACGGCCGACCTGTTTGCGCGCTGGAACTCGTCGGTGACCGGCGCCTCCGCCGCGGCCGACTACCGCAACACGATCAACACCTTCGGCTGGGTGGTGGAGATCGACCCGTTCGCGCCGGACTCGACGCCGGCCAAGCGCACCGCGCTGGGCCGCTTCAACCATGAAGGCGCCTGGCCGGCGGAAGCCGTCGCCGGCAAGCCGATCGTGATCTACATGGGCGACGACTCGCGCAACGAGTACATCTACAAGTTCGTCTCCAAGGCCAACTGGGACGCGGCCGACATCGGCAAGGGCATGGCCGCCGGCGCGAAGTGCCTGGACGAAGGCACGCTGTACGTCGCCAAGTTCAATGCCGACGGCACCGGCACCTGGGTGGAACTGAGCTTCGGCAAGAACGGCCTGGACGGGACCAACGCGACCTACGCCTTCGCCGACCAGGGCGACGTGCTGATCAACGCGCGCCTGGCGGGCGACGTCGTCGGCGCCACGAAGATGGACCGGCCGGAATGGGGCGCGGTGCATCCGACCAATGGCGAGGTCTACATGACCCTGACCAACAACAACGACGCGAACCGCGTGTCCCCGACAGCGACAGCGACCGGCCGCCAAGCCAAACCGGACGCCGCGAACCCGCGCTACTACGAGGACCTGAAGGGCGCCAGCTCGCAGAAGGGCAACCCGAACGGCCACATCATCCGCTGGAAGGAAGACGCGGCCGACGTGACCAAGATGACCTGGGACGTCTACCTGTTCGGCGCGCAGGCCGACGCGGCGGCGGACGTCAACCTGTCCTCGCTCACCGACGTCAACGACTTCTCCAGCCCCGACGGCCTGTATTTCGACAAGCGCGGCATGCTGTGGATCCAGACCGACGACGGCGCCTACACCGACGTGACCAACTGCATGATGCTGGCGGCGCTGCCGGGCAAGGTCGGCGACGGCGGCGTGGCCACGGCCGCGGGCGGC
>NZ_VOSR01000095.1:0-1991 GCF_007997345.1 Mitsuaria sp. TWR114 | reverse complement strand
TCTACCGACTGAGCTATCGGGGATCAGAGCCTGAGAGTATACACAGAAAAATCAGAAGCTCACAAGACCCACTCCACCGACGCACGCCAGGTGCGATTGGCGAGCGGGTACAGGTAGACGTGGCCGTACTGATACGGCGACTCGCGCCACGCCCGGCGGTCGGTCACGTTGTCCACGCCGACACGCCAGATCAGCTGTTGCCGACCGATGTTCTGCTCGTAGCGCGCGCCCAGGTCCAGCCGCGTCCAGCTCGGGATAGCCAGCGAGTTGTCCGGCAGCACCATGCGCTTGCCCTCGTACACGACGCCCGCCTGCAGCTCCAGGCCCGGCAGCCCGACGCCCTGGCGGGCCTGCAGCTTCAGCACCGTCTCCGGCACGTTGGTCGGCTTCAGGCCGTTGAGCGTCGCGTCCTCGCTGCGCTCGCGGCGCGCGCGCAGCTTCATCGCGCTCGCCATCAAGCCGCCGTTCGCCCACTTCAGGTCGGCTTGCGCTTCCACGCCGCGATGGTTCTGCTCGCCGTCGATGCGGGTCTCGAGCATGTCCAGGCCGTTCACCGTGACCGCGACGTCACGCGTCGCGGGCTTGCTGACGTCGAAGTAGTTGATCGACCAGTCCACCGTCCGGCTGCCCGACTTCAGACCGATCTCCCACTGCCTGCTGCGCAGCGCCGGCAGCACCGCCGTGCGGTTCGCATAGACCGGCAGGTTGGGCACGACTGCCGATTCAATGCCCTGGCCCCAACTCGCGTAGGCCAGCAGCTGCGCGTTGATCGCGTAGCTCACACCGAGCCACGGCGTCGTGAACGACTGCGCGTACGGATTCGGCGTGCCGACCTGGCCAGCCTCCGGGCCGACCGCGACGCTGTCGCGCTTGAGCCGCGTGTGACGCATGCCGAGCCAGCCTTGCCAGCGCTCGCTGAACTGCATCGCGTCGCGCAGGTAGACCTCGGTGCTGCGCTCGGTGCGGTTGGTGTTGGTGCCGGTGAGCGTCGGGTCGGCCGTCGTCGGCAGCGTGCCCCAGATGTTGCCGGTGCCCGCCCAGTTGTAGGCCTGGCCCTGCAGCCGGCTCTTGTAGCGCGAGAACAGCACGCCCGTCGTCAACTCGTGCGTGATGCCGGCCGTGTTGAGCCGGCCCTGCGCCGAGAGGTCGAGCGCGTCGCTGTTGCGGTGCTCGTTCTCGCTGCGGAAGTCGTACTGGTCGAAGGTGCCGTCGGGGCAGTAGGTGCTCGGGTAATAAGTGCCGTCGCTGGCGGTGCAGCCGAAGGGGTAGGCGAGGCGGTCATCGGTGACCAACCGCTGGATCGCGGCATGCGCCTGCAGCTTCCAGTCGGCATTCAATTGGTGCTGCACGCGCAGGGAAGCGGTGCGGCCTTCGAAGACGACCGGCAGGCTCCACGATTGATTGTTCAGGTTGGTGCGCGGATCGATGGACTTCGCGTCGGGCAGGCGGTCGCCGAGCAGGCTGAAGCCGGGCTGGCTGGGCTGGGACTGGCGGGAGATCTCGACCTCGGCCTCGACCAGCGTGTCGCGCGTGACGCGCCAGTCGCCGGCGACGGCCATCATCCAGCGATGGCCGTCGGCGTCGCGCAATTCGGGCCGGAGTTTGGCGGCCTGCAGATTGACGCGCAGGCCGAAGGCCTTGTCGTTGCCGTGGCCGTCGCTGAAGCGGCGGCTCCAGTCCATCGCCGATTCGAGGGTGCCGCGCTTGCTGACGCCGAGCGTCACGCTGGTGAGCTCGGTCGTCGGCCGCTTCACGACGAGGTTCACGAGGCCGCCGGGGGCGCTGGTTCCCGCCTGGATGCCGCTCGTGCCCTTGAGCACCTCCAGGCTGCTCTTGTTCGCGAGGGGCAGGGCGGTCTCGGCATTGATCGGCAGGCCGTCGCGACGGAAGTTGAAGCGGTTGTCGAGGTCGTAGCCGCGGATCTTCAGGTAGGAGACATACCCGGCGGAGTTGTACGAGTCGCCCACGCTGGCGTCCAGCAGCGTCAGGCC
>NZ_VOSR01000949.1:0-574 GCF_007997345.1 Mitsuaria sp. TWR114 | reverse complement strand
CCAGCGCGTCGAGGTCGGGCCCCGCGCCGGCCGCCGGCAGCGCCAGTTCCAGCCGCTGCATCCCGGCCACGAGGCGGAAGCCGGGATAGGTGAGCGCATCCACGGCGACCACGTCGCCCGGCTCCAGCAGCGCCATCAGCGTCACCGCCAGGCCGTGCTGCGCGCCGTCCACGACCAGCACCCGGTCGCCTTCGACCTCGAGACCGCGTCGCCGCAGATGGCGCGCGATCGCGGCGCGGTCGGCGGGCCGGCCGCCATGCGGCTGGTAGCGCAGCAGCGCCTCCAGGTCGCCCGCGCCGGCCAGCTGGCGCAAGGCGCCGCGCAGCAGTTCCGCCTGACCGGGCAGCGACGGGTAGTTGAAGCTCAGGTCGACCATGTCCGCCGCCACCGCGTCCAGGTCCACGCCCTGGCCGGGCGCGAGCGCGGTCTCCTTGACGAAGGTGCCACGGCCGGTCTCGCCGCTGATCAGTCCCATTGCCCGCAGCTCGGCGTAGACGCGGGTCGCGGTGACCAGCGCGAAGCCCTCGCGGGTCGCGAGGTCCCGATGGGTCGGCAGCCGCGCGCCCGCGGGCAG
>NZ_VOSR01000948.1:0-580 GCF_007997345.1 Mitsuaria sp. TWR114 | reverse complement strand
CTGGTGATCGACGACAGCGTCATCGTGAGCCGGGCGGGGCGGCGCTCGCCGGGGCAGGGCGGCGTCGTGCTCGCGCCCAGCACGCCCGATGGCGTGCCGCGCGGCTTCCTGGTGCAAGGCACACGCTGGGTGGCGGAGCCCGGCGTGGCGCCGGGCAGCGTGCGCCTGGGCCGGGCCTGGGACCGCGGCGTGAAGGCCGGCGAATGGCGCCGGTCGCCGTCGGCGCCCAACGGCCAGGCGGTGATCCGGGACAGCCAGCTCGGTCCTCATCTGACGGCCTGGGCGGCCTCGACCTCGCGCCGCCCATTCGCCGCGACCGGCGAAGCGGCCAACCGCATGGCCGAGTACCGCAATGTCGCGTCGACCGCCGCGTCGCCAGCCGCGTCCCCCGACGCGGTGCCCGCCGCGGCCTTCGACGCGATCGCGCCCGGCGATGGCTGGGCCTCGATGAACGGCGGCACGGCAGGCGGCGCGAAGGCGAAGGCCGAGGCCATCCGCGTCGTGCGCACGCGGGCCGAGCTCGATGCCGCGCTGGCGCTCGGCGACACGCCCAAGCTGATCGCGCTGGCGGCGCGCATCG
>NZ_VOSR01000947.1:0-1179 GCF_007997345.1 Mitsuaria sp. TWR114 | reverse complement strand
CCCTCGGGCGGCGCATCGGATCGTCCATGCCCCCAGAGGTCCGGCGCGATGACGCGATAGGACCGCGAAAGCGCGTCGATCTGCGGCGCCCACATGGCGGAATCCCACAGGTAGCTGTGTCCGAGCAGAAGCGGGAATCCGGTGCCGCGGTCCTGGAAGTGCAGGGAACGGCCGGCGATGTCGATGACAGGCATGGGTGTACGAGGAAAGATCGGGAGAAGGTCGGCGGAGGTGCCAGGTCTTGCCCGGCACCACGCAAGGCCCGGGCGGAATTGTAGGAAGCGCACCGGAGGCCCCGGAGCGCAGCGTGCGAAGGGCGGTGCGCAGGAACGAAGCCTTTCGCCCTGCCCTGCTCCGTTTCGCACCGGGCGTCGCATCGGGACTCGCCGGTCCTAGATTCGGCGGACAAACACAACTGCGACAGGAGACTTCCGTGTGGAGACGCCCCCTCACCAATTCGCCACCGATCCGTGCCGCGCTGGGATCGGTCCGCGACAACGCCGGCAAGTCCGGCGCCGAGTCCACGTCCACATCCAACCTGCCCAGCGGGGCGCTCGCGGACCTGCCGCAGCGGGGTTCCCGCCCCATCTCGACGGTCATCGACCCCACGCGCACGCGCGAGGCTGACGGAGAGACCAAGATCCTCACACCGGGCCACGTGCAGTTCCAGCCATCGGCCGAGGACCTGCGGCTCAATCCGAGACTGGCGCCCGCGCTGGGGCATTCGCCGCAGTTCGTAGCGGGCCAGCGACCAGACTCCTACCCCGTGCAGGGTGAATTGAGCGATGGCCGCAAGTTCAAGGTCATGGGCGTGCGCGCGGAGGCGAAGCTCGCCGGCGAGGACAAGCCGCTTCCCATCGGGCCGTCGACGCTGGTGATCGACCACGGCACGATGACGCCAGAGCAGTCGCGTCTCTACGAGACCATGCAGGCGCGCACGGTCTTTCCGCGCTATGAGACCAGCGGCCTGGAGGGCAGCAACTGCGTGCATGCCCATGCCGAGAACGTGAGGCAGCTCCTCGACCACGATGTCGGCCCGCTGCCGGCGCACCTGACGCCGCAGGAAATGCAGCCGCTGCTGAAGGACGTCAAGACCGAGCCGGAGCGCTGAGCCGTCCCGCCGCCGGCCCCGGCCCGGGGCCGATGCACGCTTGAACGACCGACCGGCCGCATCGCGGC
>NZ_VOSR01000946.1:0-3502 GCF_007997345.1 Mitsuaria sp. TWR114 | reverse complement strand
GGCCGGCGCCGCATCCGTCCCGGCGTCGTCCCAGTGCAGCAGCGCATGGGCGCCGGCCAGGTGCGGATCGGCCAGCACCAGGTCGCAGTCGGGCGAGCGCCCGATGCGCAGCGGCCAGGCCCGCACCTTGTGGGTTTCCCGGCAATGACCGTCCCGGTCGACGATCTCGATCACCGCGTCCATGCGAATCCTTGCAGGTAATGACGCGTCAGCTGGGTGGCATTCGCGAAGCTGACGCCGCGGGCGTCGAAGCGGCCCAGCGCGCCCTCGGTCGCGGCGTCGACGTTGGTGACCAGCACCGTCAGGTCGAACAGCCCGTCGAGCTTGCGGTAGGCGCGCAGGCAGGCGACCGCGCGCAGCGGCGGGCCGTCCTTCTGCTGGACGAAGTCCTCGCGGCAGTACGGCGCGGTGCGGTCGCGGTCGGGACCGCCCAGGCGCTCGTTGCGGAAGCTGGCCGAATAGATCGTCGAGAAGCGGACCGCGCCCAGCTTGCTGCCGTCGTAGACCTCCTCGGTCACGCCGAAGTAGCCGGTCTGCAGGGACTCGCTGATGAACAGCGCGTGCTCCATCCGGCATTGCGTGCGCTGCATCTGCAGGCCCTGCGCGTCCGCGGAGGTGCCGCTGCCCCAGCAGCGCATGTACTGCTCCTGCGGGATCGGGAAGCGGTAGCGCGGGTGCGTCAGCGTGCGCCAGGGCTGGGCCAGGAAGTTGCGCGACAGCTCCTCCTGGTAGGCCATCAGCTGCTCGCGCAGCTTGGGCCAGGCCGCGCCCTTCATCGGCGCGGCGTCGCGGCTGCGCGCCAGCAGCGCGGCGGCGTGCTGCGCCGGCACCAGGAAGCTCATCTGCTGCGCGAAGATCATCGTCGACACGTTGATGCCGACGATCTCGCCGTCCTCGTCCAGCACCGGGCCGCCGCTCATGCCGGGGTTGATGGAGCCGGAGTAGTAGATCAGCGGATCGAAGCTGCGCTCGACCAGGCCGTTGTAGGTGCCCTCGACCACGGCGAAGGCGACGTCGTGCGGGTTGCCCATCGAGTAGATGCGCTCGCCCTTGGCGAGCGGCTGGTCGGCCTTGCGGAAGGCCAGCGGCGTGGCCGTCATGCGCGCGACGACGCCCTTGGGATCGGCCTTGGCATCGCCGCCCTTGGCGACGATGCGCAGCAGCGCCAGGTCGCGGCGGGCGTCGAAGTCGAGCAGGACGATGTCGCCGCCGTCGCCTTCCGGCGTCTGGTACTGCAGCCGGTAGCGCTCGGGCTCGAGCGCATGCTGGCTGATCACGTGGTAATTCGTGATGACGTGGCCCTGCGCGCTGACGACGAAGCCGGACCCCACCGAGGCCTGGCTGCCGTTGAAGAGCGTGCGGACCTGCAGCAGCTGGGCGCGGCTGCGGTCATAGAGCCGGCGGGCGCTGGCGGAGACCGGGGCCGAGGCTATCGCCTGGCTGGCCGCGGCCGTGCCGGGCTGCGGGGCGCTGGCGGGCGGCGCAACGACGGACGGCGCGACGACGGGCGGTGCGGACAAGGGAGGCCGCTGCGGCGAGGGCGCCGGCTGGGCCTCCGGCGCGGGGCGCGTCTGCGCCGCGGCGGGCAGGCCGAGCGCCACCGCGACCAGCAACGTGGCCGCCCGGGCGAGGGCCCGCCCAAGGGTGAGAGGATTTCGCGACAACGCAGCAGACTCCAGGAATGAGCGAACGCCGCATGCTAGCGGCTTTGCGTCGCCTCAGGGCTGCTGCGGGCGCTCGCCGGCCGGCGGCTCCTCCGGTGTGGCGGACTGCCGCGGGCGCCGGTCGCCGGGCCAGGGGCCGAACAGCGGTTGCGGCATGCGCACCGGCGTGACGTCCAGGTACAGGTTGACCACGGTGTAGTCCTCGGGGCCGAGCTCGTCGGTGCTCCAGCCGATGCTGCCGGGGCCCTTGTAGAGGCGGAAGAGGAAGCCGAGGTCGGCCAGCGCGTCGCCCGCCTTGGGCGCCGCCTCGAAGCTCAGGCCGCGGAACTCGGGCTGCACGCTGTCGATGAGGATGGACATCGCGGTCGAGATGGTCGAGTCACCCAGCATGTCCGTGTAGAACTGCGGCAGCGTGTAGTAGGGCTTGTAGTCCGGCGCACCGGGCTCCAGCTTCTGGCCGCGCAGCTTCAGCGCCGACGGCGTCACGCCGCGCGTGCGCAGGTTCATGCGGTCGCCGTGATCGAGGTAGGTGAGCCTGGCGTTCTTCAGGTTGAAGACGCCGAGCGCGCGGTCCGAACTCGCCTCGCTGAGGTCGACCAGCAAGGCCCCCTTGTGGCCGAGGATCTCGACCTCGTCGCCGCGGATCACGGCGGCGGAGTTCTCGTCCACGCCCAGGCCCAGCTGGTAGCCCTTGGCCAGCATCAGCGGCACCATGCGGCCGAAGCGGCCGCGCTTGAGGAAGTGCTGGTCGACGAACAGCCCCGGCCCGACGAAGCCCAGCCCGCGGTCGATCTGCTTGCCCTCCTCCCACTGGCCCTTGAGGATGCTGATCACGCTGGGCGCGTCCCGGAACATCACCGTGCTCATGATCGCGGCGCCCGCCGAGGTGCCGGCCACGACGCCGCCCTTGCGGTAGACGTCCCAGATGGCATCGAGCATCGGCGTCGAGTGGCCGCCCGGGAAGAGCACGTCGACGATGCGCTCCTGCGAACCGCCGGTGAAGAAGATGCCCTTGGCATTGCGCACCTTGGCGATCAGCGCGGCGTCGCGCACCACCTTGTTCAGGTCGACCCACGAGAACTTCGGCGCGACCGGCAGCGCCTCCGCGACCGCGCCGCGGCGCTGCAGCTGCTCGACCACCTGCTTGGCGCTGGCCTCCGGGTCCTCGGCGGCCGTGCCGAAGACGACGAAGCGTGCGCCGCGTCCCCCCGCCAGCGCGATCAGGCGGTTCCAGACCTCGTCGTTGTCCGCCTTCAGGGCGCCGCCGATCGCCATCGCGTGGCCTTTAATGGGGACATCGGCGCCAGGGCCAGGCGTTGCCTGGGGAACGGACGCCGCGGGCGCTGCCGGCGCAGGGGCGACGACGGCGGGCTTGGTCGCGGCCGGTCTGGCGGGCGTCGGCGCGCCGGGCGCGGTGGGAGCGGCCGCCCGGGCCGTCATCGCGGCCAGGACCAGCACCGGGCCGAGGGCGCCGGCTACGCGACGCAGGGAACAGCGATCGAACATCGTCAAGGCCTCACGCCGCGGACCGGCGGCATCACGTAACCGGAGGAAGCCGCCCCAATGACGGGGCGGATCGGACGAAGGGGGGAGCGCAGGAGGGCAACGATAGCGTCGCGTCCCCACCGACGGGTGACTGTTGGTCACACCGCAGTTGCTTCGTCGCGACTGTCGCGGGAGATCACCCTTGCCGGTGCCGGGCCGGTCCCTAGACTGGTCCGTCAGAGCCATCCCCCAACGGCCTCAGGGAGCCCGCCATGACCGTCCCTTCCCCCCGTGTCGCCAAACGTCCGCCGTGCCCACCGAGCCTGCCGCGAGCCTGCGCGGTCGCCGCGCTG
>NZ_VOSR01000945.1:0-945 GCF_007997345.1 Mitsuaria sp. TWR114 | reverse complement strand
CCTTCTGGATCTTCTCGATGCTGGGCAGCCTGTGCGTCATCGGCTTCGCGGCGGGGCAGGGCCTGCGCGCCGCGCCGCTGGGCGACCTGCTGATGCTGGGCGCCATCCTCGTCTGCGGCCTGGGGTATGCGGAGGGCGCCCGGCTTTCTCGCACGCTCGGCGGCTGGCAGGTGATCTGCTGGGCGCTGGTGCTGGCGCTGCCGCCGATGCTCGCCCTGGCCGCGTGGCGCGTGCCGGCCAGCTTCGCGCCGGTCGGCGCCGCGGCCTGGGCGGGGCTGGGGTATGTGTCGCTGTTCAGCATGCTGATCGGCTTCGTCTTCTGGTACCGCGGGCTGGCGCAGGGCGGCATCGCCGCGGTGGGGCAGCTGCAGCTGCTGCAGCCGCTGTTCGGCCTGGCGCTGGCCGCGGGCCTGTTGCGGGAAGCAGTGAGTCCGGCGATGCTCGCGGTCACCGTCGCCGTGATCGGATGCGTGGCGGGCGCGCGCCGCTTCTCGCGCCCCCGCTGAGCGCTCGTGGACCGCGCCGTCGAAATGGGCAAGTCTTCCGTCGGATCAGGCAAGCCGCGTCGCCCGTCGCCTTTCTAGACTGCGGGGCAACCCGACGCAGCCATCAGGAGGTCGACATGGGTGATCGCTTCGCAGCGGATGTCTCGATGCCCGCGTCATGCCGGCTGGCGTGCTCGGCGGTGCTGGGCGCGGTGGGTGCGGTGGTCGTCGTGGCGGGCCTCATGGCCGCGGCGGCGCCGGCAAGCGCGGCCGACGGCGCCGCCTTCCAGCCGACGCCGATCTCGGCCACGCCGAACCGGCAGGAAGGCCTGGCCGCCTTCGCGCAGCTCGAGCGCGTGCTGCTCCACCCCCGATGTCTGAACTGTCACGTGCCCAATGCGCCGCTGCAGGGCGACTTCAGCCGGGTCCACTATCCGCCGGTGCAGCGCGGCGCGGACGG
>NZ_VOSR01000944.1:0-1237 GCF_007997345.1 Mitsuaria sp. TWR114 | reverse complement strand
GTCCTCGCTGCGCCAGGCGCCGCCGCAGGAGATGCCCAGCAGTAGCCGCCTGGGATCGCGCGGATCGACGTGGATCGAATGGATGCCCGGTGCGTCGTAGCCGCCGCCGAACCAGCCCAGCCGCTCGGGCATGTGCCAGAGCGCGTCGATCAGTCGCCAGGTTTCGCCCTGGTCGTCGCTGACGAACAGCGCGCCCGGGATCGTGCCGGCCCAGAGCCGGCCGTCGCCGCCGCGCTCCAGCGCCCAGATCTGCTGCAGCTTCCAGGCCGGCCCCTCAGCGCCCTCCGGCTGCTCGGGAAAGGCCGGCGCGGCTAGTTCCCGCCAGGTGGCGCCGCCGTCGTCCGACGCCTGCAGCTTGCAGCCGAAATGGCCGAGGTTCAGCGCCGCGAACATGCGTCCTCCCCCCACCGGCGGGGGCAACACCATGCTGACGGGATCCCCCACGAAGCTGTGGCGACCGATCGACCAACCGCCCAAGGCGGGGTCGTGCCGAAGTTCGAACAGGCCCTTGCGCGTGGCGGCCCAGGCGGTGGTGATCATCGGTCTCTCCTTGCGATGGCTGGCGTCACCCGTGTCGACGTTCGAGCGGCGCGGTTTTCGACAGCGGCGCGTCCGCGGCTCCTGGGGCTATCCCCCGGACAGGGCCTGCAGCACATAGACCTTGGACTGCGCAGTCAGCGCGTCCGTCAGCCCGAGGCGGTCCTGGGCGCGGTGGCCGTCGATGAAGACGCACGTGGGTGCGCAGATGGCCCTGGTCGTCCAGGATGTAGCCGCGCAGGCGGGGATTCCGGTCGAAGGCCCGGGCGAGTGCCTCGCCCAGGGTGCGGGCGTCGCAGTCCAGCTTCGGCGTATCGACGTAGCGGTGCAGTTGGGCGGTGAATTCGACGTGGGCCATGGTCGGCGATCCTGCGACGAAGCGGGCCGCAAGAAAAGAGGGGCGACCAGGGACGACGAACGGGCGCTCGTCCCTTCGACAACGCGGGCCGGTCGGCTTGGGCAGAATCGCGGGCCCTCCCGGCCAGCCTGCCATGCCCAACGACATCTCGACCGCCACCGACCGCGCCCATGCCCGCACCGGCATGCTCTACGCCGCGCTCGCCTACATCGCCTGGGGCCTGTTCCCGCTGTACTTCAAGCGCCTGAGCGAGGTGAACGCGCTCGAGGTCATCGCGCATCGGACGGTCTGGTCGCTGGTGTTCGTGGCGCTGGTGCTGGCCGGCCTGCGGCGCTGGGCCTG
>NZ_VOSR01000943.1:0-3696 GCF_007997345.1 Mitsuaria sp. TWR114 | reverse complement strand
GGCCGCCGCCCGCCAGCAGCCGAGCGCGCCGCCTCAGGCACCCGCCGCGCCCGCGGTGGACGTCGACGCGCTGACCGGCCTGGTGATCCAGCAGATCGACCGCCGCCTGGTCGCCTGGCGCGAACGGATGGGGAGGGTCTGAGCGATGGCACTGGCCAAGGCCCGCATCACCGTCGAGCACACCGGGGCGCAGTTCGACGTCATGTTCAACCCCGAGGAGTACAGCCTCAACAAGGACAACAACTTCGCCTCGCAGGCGATCCCGGGGCTGGGCTCGCCGATCCTGCAGTTCGTGCACGGCAACCTGCGCACGCTGGAGATGGAGCTGTTCTTCGACACCACCGACACCCGCGCCGACGTGCGCGGCCAGACGCAGAAGGTGGTGGACCTACTCAAGATCGATTCCGAGCTGCATGCGCCGCCGGTGCTGCGCGTGGCCTGGGGCTCGCTGCAGCTGCGCTGCGTGCTGACGCGGGCGAACCAGAAGTTCATCAAGTTCCTCGAGGACGGCCGGCGACGCGGCCCGCATCACCGTCAGTTTCAGCGAGTTCATCGATCCGGAACGCGAGGCCAAGGAGGTCAACCGCCAGACGGCCGACTTCAGCAAGGGCTGGACGGTGCAGCGCGGCGACACGCTCCAGTCGATCGCGTGGCGCTTCTACGAGGACCCGGCGCTGTGGCGTCCGATCGCGATCGTCAACGGCATCGACGATCCGCGCAGCCTCGTGCCCGGGCAGGCGCTGCGCGTGCCGGCGCTGCCCTTCACCGATCCGGCCACCGGGGAGGTGAGCTCATGAGCCGCCTCGCCCCGGAATGCACGATCCGCATCAACGGCGACACGATCCCCGCGGCGCTGCGCGCCTCGATCGTCAGCCTGAGCCACACCGACGGCATGGAGGGCGCGGACCGCGTCGAGCTGAGCATCGCCAACACCTCGCTGCAGTGGCTGGACCATCCGCTGCTGCAGGTCAACAACGAGTTCCGGCTGTCGCTCGGGTATGCGCCGGGGCCGCTGGAGGAAGTCTTCGTCGGCGAGATCACCGGCGTGGAACCCTCGTTCCCGTCCAGCGGCATCCCGATGATCCGGCTCACCGCGCAGGACTACCTGCAGCGGCTCACCGTCGGCACCAAGGACCGCGCCTTCGCGATCAAGATCCCCACGGTGGGCAACTTCCCGCTGCCGGACTCGGCGGTGGCGGCGCTGGTGGCCGGCACCAACGCGCTGATCCCGGCGCTGGACCCGGTCGGCGGCACGCTGTCGACGCTGGTGGGCCTGGCCACCTACCTGAGCTTCCCGCAGTTCGCGCAGATGGGCGTGCGGCGCCAGAGCGGCGTCAACGACTTCCAGTTCCTGAGCGAGGTGGCCAAGGAGAACGGCTGGCAGATGTACATCGACCACACGGCCGAGCCGCATGGCCGGGTGCTCAAGTTCCAGTTCCTGATCCAGGACTACGCGCCCAGCCTGACGCTGAAGTGGGGCGCCTCGCTGACCGACTTCACGCCGCGCATCACCACCGTGGGCGAGATCGAGGGCGTGGCCGCCAAGGTCTGGGTCGACAGCATCAAGATGGACTTCACCATCGCGCTGAACTGGGACTACGACCGCGCGATGTTCAAGCTCTCGATCACGCCGGGCGGCCAGCTCGGCGAGCTGCTCGCGCCGGGCAAGGTCACCACGATCAAACCCACCAGCTACGCCACCGCGCCGTCCAAGATCCTCACCGAGCTGCTGCCCAAGCTCAACAACCGGCTGACCGGTTCCGGCAGCACCGTCGGCGACCCCCGCATCAAGGCCAGCCGCGTCGTCAACCTCGAGGGGCTGGGCGACCAGTTCGGCGGGCTGTACCGCATCACCTCGGCCACGCACACGCTGGACGGCAGCGGCTATCGCACCAGTTTCCAGGCGCGCAAGGAAGTGTGGTTCGGCGCGGTGCCGCTGCCCAAGGGGCGCGGCGGGCTGGTGCGGCTGCAAGGGCAGTTCACCGTGTGAGCGGCGACAGGAGCAGGAACACCCACCATGGATGAACAACTCTTCGAGCGGCTGGACCACCTCGGCGTCGAATCGCTGAAGGAGGGCTTCGCGATCTCGCCCGGCGTCGTGACCAGCAACTTCGACGCGATGTCGGAAGGGCGGGTGCAGGTGCGCATCCCGTCGATCCCCGGCATGGAGCCCTGGTGCCGGCTGCCGTCGATGGGCGGTGGCTCGGGCCGCGGCTTCATCTGGGTGCCGCAGGTGGACGACGAGGTGCTGGTGGCCTTCGCGCAGAACGACGCGGCGGCCGCCTACGTGCTGGGCGGGCTGTGGAGCACCCGGGACCGCCCGCCGCTGACGCTGCAGAGCGACTTCCTGGTCAAGCGCCTGATCAAGACCGGCCTGGCCGGCGGCGTCGGCCACGAGGTGGAGTTCGACGACGCGCTGCAGTCCATCACCATCACCACGAGCACCCGCCAGAAGGTCACGATCGATCCGCTGCAGATCAAGCTGGAGAACACCGCCGGCACGCTGTCGATCGCGATGGACAACAAGACGCAGACGATCACCGTGCAGTCGGCGCTGAAGATCGAGCTCAAGGCGCTGCAGATCGCGCTCGAGGGCACGCAGGTCGACATCAAGGGCAGCGTCGTCAACATCCAGTCCGCCGGTCCCTGCAGCGTGCAGGGCCTGCCGATCAAGCTCAACTGACGGAGGGACGACACCATGCCTCCCGCAGCCCGCGTGGGCGACCCCACCGGTCATCCTGGCGTCATCACCGGCCCCGGCGTGGCGATGGTGCTCATCGGCGGCATGCCCGCCGCGGTCGTCGGCGACCTGCACGCCTGCTCGATGCCGCCGACCGCCGGCCCGCATCCGCCCACGCCGATCGCCAAGGGCAGCGCCACGGTGCTGATCGCCGCCGCCGGCCGCGCGCGCGGCGACATGAGCGGCTGCGGCGCGCCCATCGTGATGGGCTGCCCGCTGGTCGAGATCGGGGGCTGAGGCCATGGCCGCCGCGCAGACGCCGTCCACCTTCCTCGGCCAGGGCTGGGCGTTCCCGGTCGGCATCAAAGCCGGCCAGACCGCCACCGCCGCCTATGACGAGGACGTGCGCCAGGCCATCCTGATCATCGTCGGCACCAACCCCGGCGAGCGTGTGATGCGGCCCGACTTCGGCGCCGGCCTGAACGCGTTCGTCTTCGAGCCGCTGAACCCCGCCACGCTGGAGGCGATCCGCCAGCGCGTGATGGAGGCGCTGGTCGACTGGGAGCCGCGCATCGACGTGACGGCGGTGACCGCCGTCGCCGATGTCGCCGACGCCGGCAAGGTGCGCATCGAGATGAGTTACCGCGTGCGGGCGACCAACTCGCATGCGAACCTCGTCTACCCGTTCTACCTCGAAGAAGGATCGGCGCAGTGAACACCCCGCCCCGCGTCGAACTCGACGGCCGCGATGCGCCGGCGCTGCTGGCGCAGCTGCTCGCGCGCCGCGCCGGCTACACGCCGGAATGGCTGGCGGCGGACCGCGGCGCCGGCCTGGCCGCGATCGCGGCCCGCTACCTGGAGGCGCTGACGCAACGCCTCGGCCAGGTGCCGGACAAGCTCAAGCTGGGTTTCCTGGACGTCGCCGGGCTCAGTCTGGTGCCCGCGCAGGAGGCGCGCGCGCCGGTCGTGTTCCGACTCTCCGACCAGGCGACGGGCGGCTCGGCGCCGGCCCGCAC
>NZ_VOSR01000942.1:0-1985 GCF_007997345.1 Mitsuaria sp. TWR114 | reverse complement strand
CGACGAGATCGGCGACCTGGCGCACCGCTTCAACCAGATGGCCCAGGACATCCAGGCGATGCTCGACGGCAAGCGCGCGCTGCTGCTGGCGATCAGCCATGAGCTGCGCAGCCCGCTGACGCGCGCGCGGCTGCATGCGGAGCTGGTCGACGAGGGGGCCTCGAAGGGGGCGCTGCTGGACGAGCTGGCGCAGATGCGGGAGCTGATCTCGGCCCTGCTGGAGAGCGAGCGGCTGGGCAGCGGGCATCGCGCGCTGCAGGTCGGCGATTGCGACCTCGGCGCGCTGGCGCGCGAGCAGGACCAGCCCGGCGTCACGCTCAGCATCGATCCCGACCTGCCCGTGCTGCAGCTGGACCGGATGCGGGTGCAACTGCTGCTGCGCAACCTGGTGCACAACGCGCTGCGTCACAACGACGCGGCGAGCGGCCCGGTGCGGGTCAGCGTCGAGCGCGATGGCGACGGCGTGCGGCTCACCGTGCGCGACCACGGTCCCGGCGTGCCGCCCGAGGCGCTCGCGCAGCTCGGCCAGCCCTTCTTCCGCCCCGACGAGGCGCGCGCGCGCAGCGAAGGCGGCGTGGGCCTGGGACTGTCGCTGTGCCGGCTCGTGGCCGAGGCGCACGGCAGCCGGCTCGAGTTGCGCAATGCCGAACCGGGGTTCGAGGCGGTCGTGCGATTCCGCTGAGCCGCCTCAAGCGAGTGGCTCTCGTCGCGGGTGTCACCGAGACAAGTCGGTCGCCCCACGAGGACTGGTGTGGCGCTCATGCCGACGGTTTCATCGAATCGATTTCATTGATCTTTTCGTGCCAGGTCTTGCGCCGGCCACGCTGAAGATGCATCCCCCGCGTCGCTGATGCGGTCCCTGTCATCCCCACGAAGGTGATGCCTATGCATTGATCCGATCCGAACTGGAGCTGTCCATGTCCACGATGTCCCTCTCTCCCTCCGCCCCGGCCATTCCGGCCGTCCCGATGACGCCGTCCGGCTGTCCCGTCACCGCCGCCGCGGCACTGCTCGACGAGGCCGACGAGCCTGACGAGCGCAACGAGTCCGACGGGCTCGACGAGCGCGACCTGCCCAAGGCGGCCCGCGGCGCCAGCGCGCCTCCGCCGGCACCGCCGCCGCCGCCCCCGCGTCCCCCGAAGCTGCTGTTCATGCAGGAGGTCCTCGAGCAGATCCGCCCCCTGGAGGGCATGACGCGCGAGGAGTTCGAGGCCTTCCTCTACAGCTCGCGGATGTATCCCTCGCTGAGCCGGTTCGAGCCCGCCTGCGTCGAGTATTTCGTCCCGCGCAGCGACATCACTGTCGGCCTGGCGATGAAGACGCTGCGCGAGCGCATCGAGCATGCGGCGGTCGTGGCCGAACTCGTCTACCGCCTCAAACGTGACGACGACGAGGACGGCGCGCTGTGCAACGACGACGAGGCCGTCATCGCCTCCGCCGCGATCCGTGACGACCTGCGCGAGGCGCTGGGCATGCTCGGCGTGTACGAGCAGGCCATCCGCGACGGGGTGGCCGTCGTCCAGTACCACCAGCGGGTGCCGGCCGAGGTCGCTTGAGCGACGACCGGGGAGAGGGGAGCGGCCGCCGTGTCGCTCCGGTAAGAAACGGGTAAGGCGCTGGAGCGGACGATGGCCATCCCTTGCCTCCCTGCCTCCCTTACCATGTGCCGCTTCGGCCCCCTCTCCCCATGAATCGAATCGCCCTGGTGGAGGATCACGTCCGGCTTGCCGGACTGATCCGTCAGGCCCTGCAGGCCGCCGGCATCCCGACGGACGTCTTCCATGCGATGGAGGCGGCCTGGGTCGCGCATCGCGAGGTCGGCTATGCGGCGCTGGTCATCGATCGGGGCCTGCCCGACGGCGACGGCCTGGCGCTGGTCAAGCGCCTGCGGGCCGAGCGGCAGGGCACGCCCTGCCTGATGCTGACCGCGCGGGACGCACTCCACGACCGGGTCGAGGGCCTGGAGTCCGGCGCCGACGATTACC
>NZ_VOSR01000941.1:0-500 GCF_007997345.1 Mitsuaria sp. TWR114 | reverse complement strand
CTGCGAGCGCTTCGGCGCCGAGATCCTGGAGACCAGCGTCGCGATGGGCGGCACGGTGACCGGCGAGCATGGCGTCGGCGTGGAGAAGCTCAACAGCATGTGCGTCCAGTTCTCGCCGCAGGAGCGCGAACGGATGCTGGCCCTGAAGCGGGCCTTCGACCCGCAAGGGCTGCTCAACCCCGGCAAGGTGATCCCGACGCTGCAGCGCTGCGCCGAGTACGGCCGCATGCACGTCAAGCGCGGCGCGCTCGCCTTCCCCGACCTGGAGCGATTCTGATGACGGTGCAAGCAGAGGATTTCGAGCGCGGGCCGGCGCCCGTCGCGACGCCGCCCGAGCCGGCGGAGTTCGTCCGCGCGACGCAGCTGATCGACGTGCTGGAGGCGATGGCCGAGCGCTTCCGCGAGGGTCGCCCGGTGCGCTTCACCGGCCACGGCAGCAAGGATTTCTACGGCGGCCCGCTCGGCGACGCGACGCCGCTGTCGACGCAGGCGCTCAACGG
>NZ_VOSR01000940.1:0-744 GCF_007997345.1 Mitsuaria sp. TWR114 | reverse complement strand
GCGCCCAGGAAGTCCGGAGGCCTATTGAACGCCGGGCCCTTCGGCCCCGTCTACGGAAGGGCGTTTCGCAGGGGTAAAGATCCATTGCCCGTGTCGGTCCGCGCACGGTCAGCGCACGAGCCGTGCATGGGACGGAAGCGGGCCGCGCGCGGTGGAGGAACGGTCGCGCGCGACGATCGGCGATGATGCGCGCCGCCGGGCGTCCGCGACGTCACGACATGACGACACGGCCCTCACGCCCTCCCCACGCGCCGCCGGGCGCACGCCTTTCCCGCGACCTCAGGTCGCCCCACCTCGACCCCGCCGCCATGATCGAGCTCTACTACTTCCCCAGCAACGCCAGCTTCGCCCCGCACGTGCTCCTGCAGGAACTGGGCGTGCCGTTCCAGCTCCGCCTCGTCGATCGCGACCGCGACGAGCACAAGTCCCCGGAGTTCCTGAAGCTCAATCCCAACGGCCTGCTGCCCGCGCTGCGCGACACGCGCCAGGGCGAGCTGGTGCTGTTCGAGACCGCCGCGATCCTGCTGCACTTGGCCGACACCCATCCCGAGGCCGGCCTGATGCCGCCGCTGGGCAGCGCCGAGCGCGCCCATGCCTACAAGTGGCTGATGTGGCTGACCAACACGCTGCAGCCCACCGTCATCACCTACTACTACCCGGACCGCTTCGTCGCCCCGGGCAACGCCGCCGGCAGCGCCGAGGTCAAAGCCCAGGCGCAGGTGCGCGCCGCGGCGCAGCTGGACC
>NZ_VOSR01000094.1:0-813 GCF_007997345.1 Mitsuaria sp. TWR114 | reverse complement strand
ACCACCACGTCCGCGCCGGCCACGGCCTCGATCGCGTCCATCGCGTCGATCCGCGCGAACGCCTGCGCCAGCGCGTCGTCGCGCATCGGCGCGGCCGCTTCCTCCTCGATCAGCGCCCCGCCGACCGCCCGCAGCATCGCCACCCGCTCGCGGCAGGCGGCGCACAGCTCCAGATGGATTTCCGTCACCAGCCGGATGCCCGTGGGCAGCGTGCCCGCGGCCAGCGACAGCAACAGCTCGTCGGCGGGGTGATGGTGGATGTCGGGCGGGCGCATGGTCGGGCGGTCAGAAGGGGAAGGGCGGTGATTGGTGATGGCTGGCGTGATGGGAACGGTGTGGCGTGATTGATGGGGCGAGGCGATCGCGCGGGCGGCTCAGGGATCCAGCAGCCGGCGCAGGTGCGCCACCGCCAGCCGGATGCGCGATTTCACCGTGCCCAGCGGCAATCCCAGTTCCGAGGCGATCCGCGCATGCGGTTCGTCCTCGTAGAAGGACAGCCGCAGCACCTGCGCCTGCTCCGGCGGCAGGCGCGAGAGCGCCTCCCGGATCCGCTGGCCCTGGCGCGAGGCGTCGGCGTGGTCGGCCACGTCGGGCTGGTCGGCCTGGAGGCGGTCGAACTCGAAACACTCGTCGCCGGCGCCGTCCAGCAGGTGGCGCCGCGCGGCATCGATGCGCAGGCGGCGCCCGATGGTGAAGATCCAGGTCGACACCGCCGCCTGCGCCGGATCGAACATCGCCGCCTTGCGCCACACCGTCACCAGCGTGTCCTGCGCCAGTTCCTCGGCGGCGGCGTCGCTGCTGCCGGTGCGCATC
>NZ_VOSR01000939.1:0-661 GCF_007997345.1 Mitsuaria sp. TWR114 | reverse complement strand
CGACAAGGCGCTGCAGCAGGACGACGTCGACGCGCTGCTGGCCGAGATGGGGTTCTGATCCCCGTCCCCGCCGCGCTCAGGACCAGAGCAGCGGATCGACCTCGTAGAAGCGCCGCAGTTCCCCGTACAGCGCGGGATGCGCCTGCGCCAGCGCCCACGGCTGACCGAAGAAGCGCTCGCTCGCGACCGCGAAGAACTCCGCCGGCTCGGTGGCCGCGTAGTCCCCCAGCGGATCGGGCTCGCCCGCCGCGAGCCTCGCGCGCAGCAGGTCGAAGCTCTGCTGCATCACCGCCGCCCAGCGCGCCTGCCGCGCGCGATTGCCCAGCCAGGGCGCGCCATTGGCCCATCCCTTGACCTGATCCAACTGGTGCGCGAACTCGTGCACGCGACGTTGTGGCCGCGCTCCGGCAGCGAGGCGTCGCGCAGCACGTCGTCCCAGGACAGCACGACCTGTCCCTCGCCCCAGGATTCGCCGCTCAGCACCTGGCGGTCCTGCATCTGCAGCGGGCCTTGATGACGCACGCGATCGACGATGAAGGCGCCGGGATAAACCAGCACCGTGTGCAGCTTCGGGTAGTAGCCGCGGGCCCGGCCCAGCAGCGGCAGCGAGGCCAGCGCGGCGATGGTGACGCGGACCTCGTCGTGATGACCTGGCCGGCGC
>NZ_VOSR01000938.1:0-622 GCF_007997345.1 Mitsuaria sp. TWR114 | reverse complement strand
TACACCACAGCTTCATTGCAGGAGCTTGGTTTGCGGACGATCTACCGACCGCGACCTCATTGAAGATCTAGGAGTCTCTAATGAAGAAATCTCTCGTCGCGCTGGCTGTGCTGGCTGGTTTCGCCGGTGCCGCTGCCGCTCAATCGTCCGTCACCCTGTTCGGCGTGATCGACGTCGCAGCCCGTTACACGAAGGCCAACGGCCAGGATACGAAGCAGCTGTCGAACGACGGCAGCAGCTCCAGCCGTATCGGCGTCCGTGGCGTCGAGGACCTGGGTGGCGGCCTGAAGGCCGGCTTCTGGCTGGAAGGCGCCCTGGCTGCCGACACCGGCACCGCCGACAGCTCGCGCTTCTGGGGCCGTCGCGCCTCGGTGAGCCTGATGGGCGACTTCGGTGAAGTCCGTCTGGGCCGCGGCAAGACCTCGACCCGCCTGGTCGTCGACGCTTCGACGTCTACACCACGACGGGTCTGGGCGACGTGACCCGCCTGTACTCGACCTTCGGCCTGAGCACCAGCCTGTACGACACGAACAACCGTGCCGACAACCTGGTCCAGTACTTCCTGCCGAGCGATCTGGGCGGCGTGTACGGCTCGTTCGACGTGGCTGCCGGTGAAGGCGCC
>NZ_VOSR01000937.1:0-3762 GCF_007997345.1 Mitsuaria sp. TWR114 | reverse complement strand
ACGCCGCGCCGGGCCGCGTCCTTCAGCGCGCGCCGGAAGCGCTGCCCCGGATAGAAGTAGGGCGTGATCAGGTCCACCCGCGCGGTCGCGCCGCGGATCGCCTCGACATAGGCGCGCTCGATCGTGCGACGCTGGCGCAGGTTGTCGCGCAGCACGAAGGCCACGCGCACCGGCGCCAGGCGCTCGGGATCGCGCCGGCGATGCTCGCCGCGCGGCATCCGGATGCGACGCATCAGGCGCTTGGCGCGCCGCGCCGGAGAGGCACTGCGGATCATCGCGCGCATCTCGTCGCCGAAGTCGTGCCCCAGCCAGGCCCGCGTCCAGACGGCGCGCGCGGCCTGCTCGATCGCCCGCACCGCCGGGCCGCTGACGCTCACCGCGAAGTCCAGCCGCGGCGCCTCGGTGCGGCCGTGATGCAGGTCGATGCGGTCGTCGATCACGTTGATGCCGCCGACGAAACCGACCAGCCCGTCCACCACGCACAGCTTCTGGTGCAGCCGGCGCAGTTGACCGGGATGCAGCCAGTTCCACCAGCGGTCGATCGGCCGGAACACCGCCAGCGCCACCGGTGCGCCGTCGAGCTGCTCGCGCAGCCAGCCCAGGCTGGCCTTGGAACCGAAGCCGTCCACGACCACTCGCACCCGCACGCCGCGCAGCGCCGCGCGACGCAAGGCGCCCAGCGTCGCGGCGCCAGCCTCGTCGTCATGAAAGATGTAGGTCGCGAGCCAGACCTCGTGCTCGGCCCGGTCGATCGCCGCGATCTGCGCCGGGAACAGCGCATCGCCCCCGCACAGCAGCCCCACCGCGTTGCCGCCCGAGAAGCTGGGCTGCGACCCGAGGGTCCAGGGGAAGAGGGGTTCCTGCGGCCGCTTCAAGATTCCAGGACGAGTTCAGCCAGCAGCGGCAGGTGGTCGGACATGCGCGCCCAGGCCGGACCGCGCGGCACCTTCATGTCGACGCAGCGCAGCCCGCGCGTGTAGATGCGGTCCAGCGAGAACACCGGCACCCGCGACGGGAAGGTCGGCAGCGAGCGCCGCGCGCCCGGCAGCGCCGCGCGGCTCAGCCCGCCGGCGCGCATCGGCTCGTCCAGCCGCTCGCCCCAGTCGTTGAAGTCGCCGGCCACCACCAGCGGCGCGCCCTTGGGCACATGGTCCTCGATGAACGCGCCCAGCCGCTGCACCTGCCGCACCCGGCTGCCGTGGATCAGCCCCAGGTGCGCCACCACCGCATGCACCTCCGTGCCCTGCCACTGCACCGGCACATGCAGCAGGCCGCGCTGCTCGAAGCGATGGTCCGACACGTCATGGTGGCCGACGTCCCCGATCGGGTAGCGCGACAGCAGCGCGTTGCCATGCTCGCCATGGCGCGTCACCGCGTTGGTGCGGTAGGCCACCTCGTAGCCCTCGGGCGCGAGGAACTCCGCCTGGCCCTGCTCCGGCCAGCCGAACCAGGTGCGCTCGAACTGGCGCGCCTCGCGGTGGTGGAAGAGCCGCACCTCCTGCAGGAACACCAGGTCCGCGTCCAGCGCCTGCACGCCCATGCCCAGGTTGTGGATCTCCAGCCGCTTGCCCGGCCCCATGCCGCGCACGCCCTTGTGGATGTTGTAGGTCGCCACCCGCAGCCGGCCGACGCTGTCCGCCGGCGAGGTGTCGGTGGTCGCGGAATTGGCCACGGCCGCGTGGCGCGGGGTGCGGCGGATCATGCGGCGCTCCCGGCCCGGCGGGCGCGCTGCGCGGGCAGCTGCAGCACGGCCTCGGCGTTGGAGGGCGAGAAGCACAGGTCGGCGGCCTCGCGCCAGGGCAGCCAGCGGTAGCGCAGGTGCTCGCGCGGCGCCAGCGTCACCGCGGTGCCGGCCGGCACCGTCAGGCCGAAGACATGTTCGGTGTTGCGGCTCACGCCCGGGGCGTAGCGGTGACGCCAGACCGGATAGATCTCGTAGACATTGACCAGGCCCCAGTCGTCGAGCGCGCCCGGGGCCAGGTCTTGCACGCGGATGCCGGTTTCCTCGAGCACCTCGCGGCTCGCGGTCTCGACCAGCGGCTCGTCGAGGCGGTCCTTGGAGCCGGTCACGCACTGCCAGAAACCGGGCCGGTCGGCGCGTTCCAGCATCAGCACGTCCAGCGCCGGGGTGTGGATCACGACCAGCACCGACTCGGGAATCTTGTAGGGGCGCGCGGACGCATCGGCGTCGGTATCGGTGTCCGCGGCGGCGGCCGCCGGGGGCATCGCGGCAGGGGCGAGAGGCACTTCGCTCATAGCGGGCAAGCATATCCCAGCGTCATGGCGCGACCGGCGCATGCCAGGCCTGGCACGCGGCCGACATGGATGCGGACGAGCGGGACAAACAGTCGACAACAACGGGCGCATTGCGGTTTCCGACATGAGCGGCGCCGAGTCCCGCAACGCTTGTTCACAAGCGCGGCACAAGGGCGCCGGCAGATGTGCGGCAGGAAATATAGAAAGTTTGTAGAGCCGTCGGCCCTGGTCGCTCATGTGGGCATCCGCCGTGCCGGCCGCCGGAAGAATGGGCTCACCAAGCACACACCCTGGAGGGGTCATGACCACGGTTTCCCAGATCAACGGCACCGGCGCCGCGCCGGTCGCGTCGCGCCAACTCGTCAACCGGCCGAGCGGCAGCTTCGAGATCAACGCCCGCGAGTACGGCAGCGTCGCCGCCGGCGCGATCGGCTTGGCGCAGGCCGCCTGGCAAGGCGGCGAGAACGCGGTGAGCAGCGTCGTCCATTGGAGCGAGGAAGGCCTGCAGGCGCTGGAGGACGGCGCCAAGGCGGTGGGCCACGCGGTCTCGAGCGGCGCGTCCGAGGTGGCGGAACTGGCGGGCGAGGTCAAGGACGCGGTGGCCAGCGGCGCGAGCACCGTGATGAAGGAGGCCGGCGAGCTCGGCAGCAGCGTCGGCGCCTACCTCGCGGCGGGCGCCGTCGCGGGCAAGGCGCTGGTCGACGAGATCCTCTGATCCTGCGCGCCGCCGCCCTCGTCCGGTGCGCCCGGGTGAGGCGCTCGCGCGCGCCGGTTCACCCCCTCGCCCTTCCGGAGCAGTGTTTCTGCGGGCCTCGACCGACTCGGTTTTGCTAAGGACCGCCAATCTCACGTCGTTTCCGGTCATCGATCGGGCGGTTTCAGCCCGGAACACTGCGGGCTTCCTTGGTGAACCCCCTTTGCCCATGTCCGATCCCCGCTCCCTGCCGGCCGCTTCGGCCGCGATGACCGCCTCGCCCCTCCCCCCCGTCGCCGTCGCCGTCGCCGTCGCCGTCGCCGTCTCCGACCGCGACCTTGCCGCCAGCTCGAGGCACCCCCACGTCGAGGGCCGATCGCGCCGGACGTCCGGCGGATGAGGGGGTGGCCCCCTCGGCCAACGGCGATGAACAGCAGTCGCCGGCCTCTTCTGCAACGGCCCCGGCGGCCGACACGACGATCCCCGACTGCCCCGCCTCCGACGCGCCGACGCCGGCCAACGCCAACATCGACGCCCAGAACACCGCCGTCACTTGCGGAACGAGGTCCGAGGTGACACCCGGCGCGGCGACCGACGACGACCGCGGCCCCGTCATCGGCTGGATCTGGCCCGGCGCGGGGCTGATCACGCCTTGGGCGTTCGGGGTGATGGCCGGCGGCCTGCGCGGTACTCGCGATGACGCCCCCTTCGCTCCGGCGCATGCCATCGGGCCGCCGGCCCACGGACCCGGCGACGCCGGGGGAGCCCGCGTCGCCCGCCAATCCCTCCGACCCCGGCAACTCCGGCAACTC
>NZ_VOSR01000936.1:0-656 GCF_007997345.1 Mitsuaria sp. TWR114 | reverse complement strand
GGACTATAGGGCGCGTGCCGCGCGTCACGATGACGCGCCTGACCGTGCGCAACCCCCATCGGGGCGAACGGCGCATGGACCAGAATCCCGGCCATGTCCTTGCCGACCACCACGCCGGGCCGCCGCCCGGGCGACGACTTAGATCCGCGCCAGCAGATCGGAGGCGCGCCGCCGCGCCGCGACCGGATCGTCCTTCCACTGCTGCGCGAACGCCGCGTTGTGCAGTTCAACGATCCGACCGATGCCGGACTCGTCCAGGCGCCCCCAGGCTGGCGCTGGCAGGCCCTCGACGTACTCCAGCATCAGGTTCTCCGCCAGCGTCCCCATCGGCTTGCGTGGATCCGCCTGGTCGACCAGCAGTTGGTGCCCCGACGCGCGGGCCGCTTGCCGATCCGCTTCGCGAGCGCCGCCGATGAGCACGGCCTGGAGTTCGTCCAGCCCGTCCTTGGGAATGCGGTCCCGGCGCTTGACCGCGTCGGGGGAGACCTCCTCGTCCGACCCGGCGCTGCCCTGGAAGAGCGGATCGTGCTGCCCCGCCGGCAGGCCGAAGTGGCCAGCCTCCGGGCAACCGGGCAGCAGCCCCTCCATCAGCGCCTTCGCGCTCGCGTGGTTCCTGGGCGTGCTGTCCGAAATCACGAGCAACGGCGCCCCGGCAC
>NZ_VOSR01000935.1:0-1056 GCF_007997345.1 Mitsuaria sp. TWR114 | reverse complement strand
GGCAGGTTGACCATCACCATCCCGGCCTGCGCATGCAGCTTGAAGTGGCTCGCATGCTTCAGCGACCGGGTGCAGATGCCGGCGGACAGGCCGAACTCGGTGTCATTGGCCAGCGCCAACGCCTCGTCGTAGTCGCGCACCCGCACGACGTTGGCCACCGGGCCGAAGACCTCCTCGCGACTGATCGTCATCGCGTTGGTCGTGCCGGTGATCAGCGCCGGGCGCTGGTAGAAGCCCTTCGTCTCGCGCTCGACCACATCGCCGCCGAAGGCGAGCGTGCCGCCCTCCCGCTGCGCGATGTCGACGTAGCGCAGGTTCTGCTCGAGCTGGCGCTGGTCGACCACCGGGCCGATGTCGGTGCCGGCCTTGAGCGCGTGGTCGATCTTCAGCGTGCCCAGCTTGGCGACGACGGCCTCGACGAAGCGGTCGTGGATGCCCTCGGTGACGAGGATGCGGCTCGACGCGGTGCAGCGCTGGCCGGTCGAGAAGAAGGCGCTCTGCACGGCCGAGTTCACGGCCACGTCCAGGTCGGCGTCGTCGAGCACGACCAGCGGATTCTTGCCGCCCATCTCGGCCTGCACCTTGGCCTGGCGCGCCGCGCAGGCGGCGATGATGCGACGGCCGGTGCCCACCGAGCCGGTGAAGCTGATGGCCTTGACGCGCGGCGAGTCGACCAGCGTCTGCCCGACCTGCGAGCCCGCGCCCATCACCAGGTTGAAGACGCCCTTGGGCAGCGCGGTGCGCGACAGGATGTCCGCCAGCGTCCAGCCGCAGCCCGGCACCAGCTCCGCCGGCTTGAAGACCACCGTGTTGCCGTAGGCCAGCGCCGGTGCGATCTTCCACGCGGGGATCGCGATCGGGAAGTTCCACGGCGCGATCAGGCCGACGACGCCCACCGGCTGGCGCAGCACGTCCACCGACACGCCGGGACGCACCGAGGCCACCGTCTCGCCGCCGCAGCGCAGCGCCTCGGCGGCGAAGAACTTGAAGATGTTGCCGGCGCGCACGACCTCGCCGATCGCCTCGGGCAGCGTCTTGCCTTCCTCGCGGGCCAGC
>NZ_VOSR01000934.1:0-2584 GCF_007997345.1 Mitsuaria sp. TWR114 | reverse complement strand
CGGCGTGCCGACGGCGCGGGAGCAGGGCGTGGACATCGTCTGGCCCGCGATCCGCGGCTTCTACGTCGGCCCGCAGGTCTCGGACGGCGCGGTCGTGGCCTGGACGGCCAGCTTCGACCAGCTGATGGCCACGCCGGCCTTCCAGGAACTCCGCGCACAACACGGGCTGTTCCCGCTGGCGCTGACGGGCCCGGCCCTGCGCGCCTTCATCGACCGCCAGCACCGCCAGTACGGCGAGCTCGCGACCCGTTTCGGCCTGCGGCGCTGAGCGAGCCAGCGCCCGCCGCCACCTTGCCTTTCCCGATCCCCATCAACGACAACGAGGAGACCTCTTGAAAACGACCCGCACCCTTCGACTGAACGCCCTGTGCGCCGGCCTGCTGGCGCTGTGCGCCGCGCCCTCCGCCTTCGCGCAGAGCAGCGTCACCGTCTACGGCATCGCCGACGTGCTGATGGAATACCGCGACCACATGAACGCGGCCGGCGACCACCGCTTCGGCGTCACCTCCGGCGGCATGAACACCTCGCGCTGGGGCCTGCGCGGCAGCGAGGATCTGGGCGGCGGCCTCAAGGCCGTGTTCCAACTCGAGGCCGAGGTTGGCATGGACACCGGCGCGGCGGGCTCGTCGTTCTGGGGCCGCCAGGCCAACGTCGGGCTGGACGGCGACTTCGGGCGCGTGATCGTCGGCCGCTCGTACTCGACGACCTACGACTTCATGCTGCCCTTCGACCCGATGGGCTACGCGCCGTTCTACTCCTGGGCCACCTCCGGCGGCCAGATCGCGACGCTGCCGCGCAAGGACGGCATGGTCACCGGCGTGTCCAACCTGATCAAGTACCAGGGGACCTTCGGGCCGGTGAAGCTCGGCGCGACGTATGCGCTGGGCGAGGTGGCCGGTTCGGATTCGGCGGGGCGCTTCTTCTCGCTGGCGGGCGGCTACACGGCGGGACCGTTCGCGGCGGCGCTGGTGGTGGACCAGCGCAATGGCGCCACCATCGCGGCCAACGGCCGCTACGACAAGGAGAAGGCGCTGCATTGGGGCGTGTCTTATGACTGGAAGCCGGTCAAGCTGTTCCTGGCGCAGCGCGTCTACAAGAAGGAATTCGCCACCGGCGGCGCCAACGCCAAGAGCACGATGACCTGGCTGGGCGCGACCTGGCAGGCCACGCCGGCGATCAGCCTGACGCCGGCCGTCTACTTCCAGAACATCTCCAGCGGCGCCAGCGGCACCGACGATCCGCGCCTCTTCGCGCTGCGCGCCAAGTACGAACTGTCCAAGCGCACCAGCCTGTACGCGGTGGCTTCGACCGCCAAGTCCGGCGATGGCGGCGTGGTCAGCGTCTCGCGCGATGACAACGGCTTCGCTGATTCGCAGTCCAGCGTCGGGCTGGGGATCCAGCACCGGTTCTGATCGGGTGGGTGAGTCCCTCGCCGCGGCGCCTCAGGCCGCGGGTGAGGGCTGGCCTGGCAGCAGGCCTTCGCCGCGCAGCCGGGCCAGCACGTCGAAGAGCAGGTCGCTGCGGATGCCGTAGGCGGCGCGCGGCGAGTTCACGAATCCCGAGGCGTTGAGCACCAGGTTCGTCCCGTCCACGCCGTCGAGCTGGACGTTGGGCGCCGGCGTCGCCAGCACGCCGGGATGGGCCTCGAACGAGGCCAGCACCAGCGCCTTCACCCGGTCGATGTCGGTGGCCAGCGGCATCGGCAGCTTGAACTGCACCATGCCCAGCGACT
This sequence comes from Mitsuaria sp. TWR114, assembly GCF_007997345.1. NCBI lineage: Bacteria > Pseudomonadati > Pseudomonadota > Betaproteobacteria > Burkholderiales > Sphaerotilaceae > Roseateles > Mitsuaria sp. TWR114. The sequence goes on along the minus strand of NZ_VOSR01000934.1, from coordinate 852 downwards.
CGCCGTAGGTGACGTTGCGCACGATCTTGGTGATGAACTCCGAGTTCGGCACGATGACCGTCGAGCGGTCGCCCATCTGGATCTCGGTCGAGCGCACGCTGATGCGGCGGATGTCGCCCTCGACGCCGGAGAGCGAGACCCAGTCGCCTACCTTCACCGGCCGCTCGGCCAGCAGGATCAGGCCGGAGACGAAGTTCTGCACGATGGACTGCAGGCCGAAGCCGATGCCCACCGACAGCGCGCTGGCCACCCAGGCCACGCTCTGCAGGCTGAACTCCATCGCGGTCAGCGAGGCGGCGATGGCCAGGACCGTGCCCATGTAGCCGAACAGCGTCGTCGCCGATGAGCGCATGCCTGCGTCCATCCGCGTGGTGGGCATGTAGCGCGTCGACAGCCATCCCTTGAGCCCTCGCACCGCGCCCAGACCCAGCAGAAGCACCGCCAGGCCCTGAAGCAGTTCCAGTGGCCGCAGCGTCAGGCCGCCGATCGCCAGGCCGTCCGCCACCTTGCCGGACCGCCGCACCAGATCCAGCGGGCCCTCGCCATAGGGCGCCAGGAGCAGCAGCAGCGCCAGGAAGGCGATCGCGATGCGGCACAGGCCCGAGAGCAGCAGCGCGGTCTGCTCGCGGGTGCGCGGTGGCGCCGGGGCCTCGTCGGGCGCCGCGGCGGGCTTGCCGTCGGACTTGGGCGCCGCGGGCAGGGGCGCCAGCAGCGTCATGAACAGGTCGTCGACCAGCGCGCTCGCCAGGTAGGCGCCGCCCAGCACGATGAGCGCCCAGACGAACTGGTTCATCGCGAACACGGCCAGCGACACGAAGCCCAGCAGCAGCGCCAGCACCGCGGCGGTCAGCA
>NZ_VOSR01000933.1:0-1231 GCF_007997345.1 Mitsuaria sp. TWR114 | reverse complement strand
GCGCCATCCACTCGCGCAGCGACTTCGGACGCATGTCGGTCCAGGTGCGATCCACGAAGGCCAGCACCGTCTTCTTGTCGCCGCGAACGTCCGGCACCACGGACCAGCCGCCGGGGACCGCCTTCCAATGCGGCCAGATGGAGTACTGGTCTTCGTGGTTGACGAGAACGATGAAGGTGTCGTCTTCGCGATCGAAGCAGCTGGTGGACATGGAAACGCCTCTTGCAGGATGGGTGATGCCGGCGCCCTCCGGTCGATCCGGAGATGGCGGCTTGTCCTGTGAAGACGTTTCAGCGCGGGAGATGTTCATGGCGCCCGCGCCGACCCTCCCGGGTCAGTCGCAGGGCTCGGGCGGCGCGGTCGCGGCGGTGCCGTCGCCGCGCGGGGCGCGCGCGGGCACCTGCCCCGCGAGGTCCCAGAGCCGCGCCGCCTGCCGATGGGCGCGGCGATGCGCGGGATCCTCGGCCAGCCAGCGTTCGAGTTCGAGCCGGGCGGCGGCGTCGAAGCGCGCACGGTCGAACTCGCGTTGCACCCACGTCCAGGCGGCTTGCCAGACGGGATCGTCCTGCTCTTGTGTCATGGTGGGTTGGCGGCGGCGTGACCCGGAGTGAAAGACCTGGGGCCGGTCGGCCCCAGGCGCGGGAGCTTACTCCAGGGACGCATCGCGGCGCGCGCCGGGCGCGCTTGCGGCGAGCGACGGGCGCGCGACGCGCGTCAGTCGTCGGCCAGCAGGTGCCGGCAGCCCGCGATCGCGCGCGCGGCGTCGGCGATCCAGGCGTTCACCAGGCCCAGCGCGCAGCCCATGCGCTTGGCGATCTCGCGCTGCGTCAGGCCCTCGAGGCGGTAGAGCTCGAAGGCCTGCCGCGTCTGCGCCGGCACGCCCGCCAGCGCCCGGTCGATCGAGCAGATCACCTGCTTGTCGCGCATCTGTTGCTCGGGTGACGCGGTGTCGGGAATGTCCAACTCATCGGCCTCCACGTCGAAGCAGCGGTAGTTCGCCTCGACGCTGTGCTTGCGGCAGTAGTCCAGGGCCAGGTTGCGCACCACCCGGCTGCAGTAGCACAGCGGCCGGTCGGCCTGCCGCGGCGACTCGCCGTGGATCAGCTTCAGGTAGGCGTCCTGCAGCACATCGTCCGCCTGCTCGGGCGTGCGGACGATGCCCTGCGCGATGCGCCGCAGACGCGGCCGGTTCTCGATGAAGACGTGAGCCAGCGAGGGCTCCACGCACGGG
>NZ_VOSR01000932.1:0-2105 GCF_007997345.1 Mitsuaria sp. TWR114 | reverse complement strand
CCCGCCCCCGCGCCCGTGACGGCAGCGGCGGCGAACGCGGTCATCCGTGTCGTGGCCGCCACGGCGACCCCGGCGAGACGGGGCGCGCCGGCGCCCGAGTTGCTGGTGGTGCCGACGAAACCGGCCTCTCGCAAGATCGCCGAGCCGGTCCTCGCCGGTGACGACGACTGGACGAGCTTCTGACCGGCGAGCCCGCCCTCGCGCGGCGCGAGCCAGAGTGATCGCGGCCGGCTCTGCGACCTCCCAGGCGAGCGCGACCATGCTCGGCGCGGGCTGCAGCCCGCGAGCTGCAGCCCGCGAGTTGCAGCCCCGCAGGCACCGGCCCGCGAGCCGTTAGCGCCTCGGGACTTTCCTGTCCCGAAAGCAAAGGATGTTGTCGGCGGCCGGGCGTGACTATGCTGCCCGCACCGCCGCGGTGCCTGCCGCCAAGGAGACGCCCATGCCGGCCGCCCATTCCGCCAGTCCGCTGGTTCGCATCGATTACCCCCACATCGCCCGGCGCGAGATGCTGGCCTTCCTGCCGCCGGACTGCCTGCGGGTGCTGGACGTCGGCTGCAACACCGGCGCGTTCGGCGAGGCGGTCAAGACGGCGCGCCCCGGCACCGAGGTCTGGGGCGTGGAGCCCGACGCCGGCGCCGCCGAGCGCGCCGGCCAGCACCTGGACCGCGTGCTGCAAGGTTATTTCGACCCGACGCTACCGCTGCCCGAGGCGCACTTCCACGCCATCGTCTTCAACGACGTGCTCGAGCACATGCCCGATCCCTGGGCCGCGCTGAACCACGCCGCGCCGCTGCTGGCGCCCGGCGGCGTGGTGCTGGCCTCGCTGCCCAACCTGCTGCACCTGGACACGATCTGGCCGCTGCTGCACGACCGCGACTTCCGCTACGAGCGCTGCGGCGTCCGCGACCGCACCCACCTGCGCTTCTTCACTCGCACCAGCGCGATGAGGATGTTCGACGAGTGCGGCTACGAGGTGCTCAGCGTGCAGGGCATTAACGAGCAGTGGTACACGCCGTCGATCAAGCGGCGGCTCGCCTTCCGGCTGTTCGGGCGGCAGCTGGAGGAGACGAAGTACGTGCAGTTCGCCTTCGTCGCCGGCCGGCGCCGCAGCGGCTGGCGTCCTGAGCCGGCGGGGCGCGCGGCGTTCGCGCCATCGCCCAATCGCCCAATCGCCCCACCGCCGACCGGAGTCCTCGCCAGCCGCGACAATGCGCCGCATGCGCGCCCTGATCGATCTGCTGATCCAGCACGACTTCCTGCTCGTCTTCCTCGTGACGCTGGCCGCGCGCATCGGCGCGCCGTTGCCGGCGGCGCCGCTGCTGGTGGTGGCCGGGGGGCTGGCGGCGGCGGGGCGGCTGTCGGCGCTATCGCTGGTCGTGGCCGCGGTGCTGGCCAACGTGCTGGGCGACGCGATCTGGTTCATCGCCGGGCGCACCCATGGCCACCGCGTGCTGCGGCTGCTGTGCCGCGTCTCGCTGTCGCCGGACGTCTGCGTGCGCCAGAGCGAGAGCCTGATCGCGCGCTGGGGCGGCAGCTCGCTGCTGGCGGCCAAGTTCCTGCCCGGCATCTCGGTGGTCGCCGCGCCGATGGCCGGCGCTCTGGGCATGGGCTGGCGGCGCTTCGTCGCCTACGACGCCGTCGCCGGCCTGGTGTGGACGCTGTGTTTCCTCGGCCTGGGCCTGGTCTTCAGCGACCAGATCCAGGACGTGCTGGACGCGCTGTCCAACGCCGGCCTGCTGGCGCTGGCGGCGCTCGGCGCGGTGCTGTTGCTGCTGGTGGGCAACCGCTGGCGCCGTCGCCGCCAGATGGCGCGGCTGCAGGGCGAGGTCGAACGCATCAGCGTCGAGGACGCCGCCGCGCTGGTCGACCAGGACATGGCGCCGCTGTTCATCGACGTGCGCAGCGACCCCGGTCGCGCCGCCGATCCGCGCACGCTGCCCGGCGCGCTCAACATCCCGCTGACGCGCCTGCCCGACTACGCCGACCAGCTGCCCCACGACCGCCTGCTGGTCTTGTACTGCAACTGCCCGAACGAGATCTCCGCGGTGCAGGGCGCCCACGAGCTGCTCCAGCGCGGCCATGCGCGGGTGCTGGCGCTGGACGGC
>NZ_VOSR01000931.1:0-1644 GCF_007997345.1 Mitsuaria sp. TWR114 | reverse complement strand
GCGCCGCGCAGCACCTCGACCCGCGTCAGCACCAGCGGATCGACCGGCAGCGCATGGTCGAAGCTCAGGCTGGAGGCGTCGACCGAGGCGCCGGAGTTGCTCAGCATGCGGACGCGGTCACCGTCCAGGCCCCGCATCGTCGGGCGGTTGCTGTTGGGACCGAAGTAGGTCGAGCCCACGCCGGCCAGGCCGTCCAGCGTGTCGCCCAGGCTCGCGCCGCGCTTGAGGGTCAGTGCGTCGCCGCTCAGCGCCTGCACCGGCGCGGCGAGCTCGCGCTGGCTCAGCGGGTTGCCGGTCACGACGACGACGTCGAGCTTGTGCTTGTGCGCGCGGGCCGCGCCGCCCGCGGCGGTGTCGGCATTGGCGGCCTCACCTGTGGGAGCAGCGGCATCGGCGGTCGACGCGACGGGGGCCTGCTGGGCCCAGGCGGTGCTGGTGCCCAGCGCGAGCGCCAGGGAAATGGGAGACAGGAGGAACGGGAAACGGGGCTTGTTGGCCATGAGGACACTCTCGAGCGCCGGCGGTCGAGCACCGCGGCGCGATCAGATGCTGATGGGGATCCCGCGGGCGCGAACGCCAGCGCCGAGGCGCCCAGCCGATCGCCCAGCGTGCGGCGCACGGCCCCGTCGAGGGGCGTGGCGCGCAGCGCGGAACGGCGCGAGCACGGCACGAGCACGGTGCAAACGGCGCAAAGAACGTCGAGGAACGACGCCGAAGCGACGCTGAAAGGACGCGGGAAAGATCGACGGAGGTGTCAGGCGCGCGGCGGACCGCGCGCGCCCTTGCGCCACAGCTGGGCCAGCGCCGCGTCGTGCGGCGCGTCCACGTCGACCGGGAGGTCCGGCGACGGCGCGGTCCAGGCGAAGGCCTGGGCGACCGGCCCCAGCGCATGGCTGAGCTGGTCGAGCAACTGGCAGTCTGGCGTGCCGGCCGCATGGCCGAAGCTGGGCGCGGGCGTGTCCTCGCCGGCCGCCTGCGCGATCGCGATGGCGATGCGCGAGGGATGGCCGGCCGACCCGTGCAGGCTGCGGTGCACGAGGCCGAGCGCCTGGAAGCCGAGCACCGCCGCCACGCACAGCCAGATCCACCAGCGCTGCTGGCGGGTCCGGAGGGTCGCGGTCGGGCGATGCATGAGCGTGGGGTCGGTCGTGGGCGCGTTCAGCGCGCCGCGGGCACGGCCTGCGTGACGCGATAGAACATGCCGTAGGGGTCGTCGTTGAGGACCGCCATCTGGCCTTCGACGGTCACGACCTCCAGCGTGTAGCGCACCGGCGTCTTGCTGCGCACTTCCACCAGGCCTTCAGGGCCAGCGGGCACGCAGAAGGAGCAGCTCGTCGGCACCGACGACAGCAGGAAGTGGCTCTGCTTGTCGCCCGGCTCGAGCGGCATCATGAAACCCTGGATCTTCACGGTGCGCTTGTCCAGCGCGAGCACGCCGGAGGGAAAGGTCGGGATGACCTTGCTCTTGTCGGCTTTGACCGTGACCGAGGACAGCAGCTTCCAGCTGACGACGCCCTCGAGCTCCTGCAGCGGCTTGAAGGGGCTGCGGGGATCGTGGTAGCCGGGGCCCGAGCCCATCGGGATCGCGGTGCCCGGCGAGGACGCCTGGGCCTGGGCGGGATCGGCGGCGGCGACGGTGGCCGC
>NZ_VOSR01000930.1:0-2623 GCF_007997345.1 Mitsuaria sp. TWR114 | reverse complement strand
GCGGCGCGCGCCGGGCAGGCCGTTCCACAGTCCCAGCGCGTGGCGCATCGCCTGCGACCACGGCCGGCCCAGCGCGACCTGGCGGTCCAGGTAGGCCAGCCACTGCTCCTCGACCTCCTCGCGGCGCGTGACCCGCGGCTGCGCCTCGCCGAAGAAGCGCTGGTCCCAGTGCGCCATCTGCCAGGGCTCGTGATACGCCTGCCGGCCGATCATCACGCCGTCGACGTGGTTCAGCTGCTCGGCGATCTCGTCGTCCGACTTCAAGCCGCCGTTGATCGCGATCGTCAGCCGCGGGAATTCGCGCTTGAGGCGATGGACCAGCTCGTAGCGCAGCGGCGGGATGTCGCGGTTCTCCTTCGGCGACAGCCCCTGCAGCCAGGCATTGCGCGCATGGACGATGAAGACCTCGCAGCCGGCCTCGGCGACCTGGCCGACGAAGTCCCGCACGAAGTCGTAGCTCTCGATCCGGTCGATGCCGATGCGGTGCTTGACGGTGACCGGGATGGAGACGGCATCGCGCATCGCCTTGACGCCATCGGCGACCAGCGCCGGCTCGGCCATCAGGCAGGCGCCGAACGCGCCGCGCTGCACGCGCTCGCTGGGGCAGCCGCAATTCAGGTTGACCTCGTCATAGCCCCACTGCTCGGCCAGCCGGGCGCAGGCGGCCAGGTCGGCCGGCTCGGAGCCCCCCAGCTGCAGCGCGACAGGATGCTCCTCCGGGTTGAAGTCGAGGTGGCGCGGCTGGTCGCCGTGCAGGATGGCGCCGGTGGTCACCATCTCGGTGTAGAGCAGCGTGTGGCGCGTCAGCAGCCGATGCAGGAAACGGCAATCGGCGGTCGTCCAGTCGAGCATGGGAGCGACGGACAGGCGCCAGGGGGAGAACGTCGGGGACATGGGCGCGGATTATCCCGGAGCGCGAATCCCCACACGCCCGGGCGCGGCGCCCGCCTTGCCAAGGAAGCACGCGGCCGTCGTACCATGCCGACCGCTCATGTACCCGACCCCTCGCCCGCTCCGGAGCCTTTGGCGTCTCCGCGGCTCCGTCCTCGCGCTGTTGATCTCGGCGTGGCTGCCCCTGCCGCGGGCCCTGGCCGCGACCGAGACCGCGGCGCCGGCGAAGGTGGCGAACAGCGCGAAGACCACCAGCGCCCAGTCGTCCAAGCGGAACTCGGCGTCGTCCACGCGGGCCCCAAGAACCGCGAAAGCTGCGCCAGTCGCGAAAACGACGAACGCGGCGAAGACGTCGACGGGCCCGAAAGCTTCGAAGGCTTCGAAGCCGTCGAAGGCCTCGAAAGCGTCGAAGGCCTCGACGGGCTCGAAGGCCGCCAGACGCTCGACGTCGACCGGCATCGCCAAGCCGGGCGGCGCCTCGACAGCGACGGCGCTGGCGGCGACGACTGCGGCGACGGCATCCGTCGCCACGGTCGCCACCGCCGCGCCGGCGGTGAACGCCGAGGCCGCGGACATCGACGAGCTGCGCGCGCGTCTGGCCGCTCGAACGCTGCTGCTGATGCGGCGCGTCGAGGTCGACGATGTCTCGATCGAGGTCTGGTCGAACGCCATGCCTCGGCGCTTCTACGTGGCCGTCCTGCAGCACGGCGAGCTGCGGCGCACGCTGGTGTCGTCCGACGAGGCCGAGGCCTGGCAACGTTTCGACAGCTTCCGGCGCATGGCTGCCGCCGGTGAGGTGGGACGCCCGGTGCTGCTCGGCCGGATGACCGAGGCCACGCTCCCCGAGCCGCTGCTGCCGGCCGTGCCGCTGACGCCGATCTCCGACGGCCCGGACCTGCGCTTCTTCGGCAGCGCGGTGGAGACCCTGCGCCGCCAGCGCTTTGGCGACGAGGTCGTGCGCCTGGTCTGGAGCGCGGAGACGCAGGAATATTTCGCCGCCCTCACCCGCCACAGCACGGTGGTCATGATGCTGCGCAGCCGCGACGCCGACGACGCCACCCGCGCCTACGACAACTTCCTGCGCCAGGCCGAGGCCCGCGCCACGCTGCTGCCGGCCGCCGCCGCTGCGGCGGCGGTGTCGACGCCGGCATCGGCACCGGCTCGCTGACGCCTCACCGGCCCAAGGCCCGCCCGGTCGCCCTCAGCCCTTGCGCCGCTGACGCGCGATCAGGCCCAGGAAGACAAGGCCGGCCGCGACGCTCGTGTGGCCGCTGTAGCTCACCAGTCCCAGGCCCCACCCCTGCGCGCCGACGACGACCGCCAGGCTCGCGAGCAGCAGCGCCCAGCCGATGATCCGCAGCGCGCGCGTCGCGTCTCGCGACAACGTCCGCTCAAGGACGTCCTGCTGGGCGCGCTCCGTCGCCATCGCCAGCGCGGCGAAGGCCCCGACGCAGATCAGCAGGCTGGCGAAGTGCGTCATCGCGCGCCCTCCACCGCCGCGGCGGTGTCGGCCGCTGGTCGTGCCGGCGTTCCGATGGCCCTCGCCCGGCCTGGCCGCGCGCCCTTGAGCCGATGCCGCGCCACACGCCTCGCCAGCCCGGCGAGCAGCGCCGCGAAGGCCAGTCCCACGAGCTCGACGCCGGCGAAGGCCCAGTCGCCCTGCGCCAGGCTGCGCCACAGCGGGCGATCCGTCGTCAGCGCATTGAGCACCGGCAGCAGCGCCAGGGCCGCG
>NZ_VOSR01000093.1:0-16575 GCF_007997345.1 Mitsuaria sp. TWR114 | reverse complement strand
CGCTCCCGCGCGCGGGACAACCGCGACATCACCGTGCCTACCGGCACCTCCAGCACCTGGGCGGCGGCCTGGTAGCTGAGTTCCTCGACGCAGACCAGCAGCAGGATCTCGCGCGAGGCGGCGGGCAGCGCGGCCAGCGCCCGCTCGAGGTCCAGGCGCAGGGCCACCTGCTGCTGCGGTTCATGGACCAGCGGCTGCGGCGTGTCCTCGTCGTCCAGCGAGTCGTGCAGGGCCTCGCGGGCATCGCGCCGCTGGTTCAGGTAGAGGCGATGCATCAGCGTCAGCAGCCAGTTGCGCAGCGCATCCAGGCGCGTGGGGCCGGGCTCGGCATGGAACAGCGCGCCCTTGCGGGCCGCGCGCTCGAGCGTGTCCTGGAGCAGGTCGTCCGCCCGCGCCGCGTCGCCGCACAGCAGCCGCGCGTGGCGGCGCAGGCGCGGCAGCAGCGGCAAGGCTTCGTCGAGGACGAGGGGCATCGGACGGACGGCCTGCGGTCGCGGAAACAGGGGAGCGGTTTATGGCTTCGCCGTGTGCCAGACCTGGTTGATGCCGTCGCCGCTGCGGTCGCCGGGCTTGGCGTCCTTGGCCCAGAAGTACAGCGGCTTGCCCTTGTAGGCCCACTGCTTGGAGCCGTCGTCGCGCGTGATGATGGACCAGTCGCCGCTGGCCTTGTCCTCGGCGCGGGCCATCAGCGGCGGCCAGTTGGTGGCGCAGGGCCCGTTGCAGACGCTCTTGCCGGAGCCGGCGGCGTCCTTGTCGAAGGTGTAGAGCGTCATGTCGTTGGCGCCGACCAGCGCGCCGTCCTTGGCCATCGCGGGAGCGGTCTGCGCGGTGGCGAGGCCGGCGGCGGCCATCAGCAGCGCGGCGGCGGTGAGCTTGAGGGTCTTCGTCATGCGGGGTCTCCTGGGTTGGGATCAGGTGGGGGTATTGCATGAACACGGCAGGAAGGCCGGTTATTCCAACTGACTTTCGTCCTCCCTGCGAGGGATCGCCATGGTGGCGGGAGGCCATTACGATCCGCCCCGACCCCGATCCGGGGCGACATGTTCACACGAGAGAGGGGGATGCCATGACATTCGGAGAATCGATCCAGATCTGCCTGCGCAAGTACGCCGACTTCAACGGGACCGCCAGCCGGTCCGAATACTGGTGGTTTGCGCTGTTCCTCGTCCTGGTCTCGCTGGGGCTGGGCGTCTTCTCCGACGTGCTGAGCCTGATCTTCTCGCTGGCGATGCTGGTGCCCTCGCTGGCCGCCGCCTCGCGCCGCCTGCACGACATCGACCGCAGCGGCTGGTGGCAGCTGATCAGCCTGATCCCGATCATCGGCTTCTTCGTCGTGCTGTACTGGCTGGTGCAGCCGACCGCGCCGAATCGCTATGGCAGCGCGTCGGGTGTGCCGGTGGTGTGATGACGGACCGGTCGGCACGCGATAGCCTGCGGTTCCGGGTTCAAGTGAACCCCACACTCCCGTCGCCGCGCAAGGAGACCCCGCATGACCGACCGTGCCCAGGCGCTCGCCGCCCAGCTGATCCGCAATTTCCATGAAGTCGAGCTGACCGCGTTCAAGCGCGAGCCGCTGTACGAGTCGCGCTTCGCGCGGCTGGCGCGCGGCACCGCCGCGAGCAAGCTCGGCGCGTCCTATGACATCGTCGAGCCGGGCAAGACCACCTGCCCCTACCACCTGCATCACGCGCAGGAGGAAATGTTCATCGTGCTGGAAGGCTCCGGCACGCTGCGCGTGGCCGGCGAGCGGCTGCCGATCAAGGCCGGCGACGTGATCTTCATCCCCGCCGGTCCCGAGTACCCGCACCACATCATCAACACCTCGGACGCGCCGATCAAATACCTGTCCATCAGCACGATGGAGCAGCCCGAGATCTGCGTCTATCCCGACTCCAACAAATTCATGGCCGAGGCGGCATCGGCGGCGACCGCCCGTTCGAGGCGCTGCGCAAGGTCGGCGAGGGCGACCTCGACTACTGGCACGACGAGCCCTGAAGCGCCGCCCTGGGCCTCAGTAGGTGCGCGAGCCCTTGAACTGCGCGTGCTGGCGCCGCTGCAGCGTGGTCTGGCGGCTCATCGCGTCGAAGGACACCCGCGCGTGCGCGTCCATGATCGCGATGCCCAGCGCGTCGGCCGCGTCCTTGCCCGGCTCGCCGGGCAGCGCCAGCAGCCGCGCCACCATCGCCTGCACCTGCGCCTTGGCCGCGCCGCCGTGACCGGTGATGGCCTTCTTCATCTGCACCGCGGTGTACTCCGACACATGCAGGTCGCAGGACACCAGCGCCGTCAGCGCCGCGCCGCGCGCCTGGCCCAGCAGCAGCGTCGACTGCGGGTTGACGTTGACGAAGATGATCTCCACCGCCGCGCAGGTCGGCTGGTAGCGCGACACCACCTCGCGGATGCCGTCGTAGAGGATCTTGAGCCGGCCGGGCAGGTCGCCGGTCGGCAGCGCGTTGGTCTTGATCGTGCCGCTGGCCACGTAGGCCAGGCGCGGCCCGTCCGCGTCGATCACGCCGAAGCCGGTCGTCTGCAGGCCGGGGTCGATGCCCAGGATGCGCATGGCGGATCTCCTCAGGTCGCGGCGCGGAAGTACCACCGCACCGAATGGAAGAACACCGGCGCCGCGAAGCACATGACCGCGATGCGGTCCAGCAGCCCCACCGCGCCGGTGATCGCGCTGCGGTTGCCCCAGGCATGGATGCCGGCGTCGCGCTTGAGCGCCTGCATCACGAAGACGCCGAAGCTGCCGCACCCGGCCGCGATGAAGGCCGCGATCGCCGCCTGGCCGGCCTTGAAGGGCGTGATCCAGTAGAGCAGCGCGCCGGCGACGGCGGCCGCGAACGCGCCGATCCACCAGGCCTTCATCGTGAACGAGCGGCTGATGCGGCGCGCCACCGGCCGCGCGCGGAAGCGGCTGGTCGCGACCGCCTGGGCGATCTGCCCGCAGGCCACCACCGCCACCAGGAAGAACAGCAGGAAGGCGCCGCGCCCCTGGTACTTGGGGATGTCCAGCAGCAGCAGCGCCGGCGCGTGCGACAGCCCGTAGACGCAGACCATGATGCCCCACTGGATCTTGGCGTTGCGCTCGAGGAAGCGGCCGGGATCGTCCGCCAGCGCGCTGGCCACCGGGATCGCCAGGAAGCCGTAGACCGGGATCAGCACCGAGAACAGGTCGAAGTGGCGCGTGCCCACCAGCACGTACTGCAGCGGCAGGATCACGAAGAAGGCCATGATCAGCCCGCGGTGGTCGGCGCGGCGGGTGTGCAGCAGGGTGATGAACTCGCGGAAGGCGAGGAAGGAGAACACGCCGAACAGCAGCGTTGCGCCGACCGGTCCCGACACCCAGGCGGCCCAGAACAGGCAGGCGCCGACCCACACCATGTTGAGCTCATGCCGGAACCGCGCCCAGCGCGCCTGCCAGGCTTCCTGCTCCTGCTCGGGCCGCTCGCGCAGCGACCACAGCACCGAGCCGATGCTCACCAGCAGCAGCGCGCCGAACAGCACGACGAACAGGAAGGCGACCTGCTCGCCGGTGTTCAATGACTTGAGCCACCTCATTCCTTCCACCCTCCCGGACGCAGCGCCATCACGGCGGCGCGGGCGCGTTCCAGGAACGCGCGCTTGTCCTCGCCGGGCTCGATGCGGATCGCGCGCCGAAGGTGACGGTGCAGAGGATGGGCACCGGCACGACCTCGCCCTTGGGCATGACGCGCTGGACGTTGTCGATCCAGGTCGGGATCAGCTGCACCTCGGGGAACTGCTCGGAGAGGTGATAGAGGCCGGCCTTGAAGGCCTGCGGCGCGCCCTTGTTGGAGCGCGTGCCCTCCGGGAAGATGACCAGCGAGTCGCCGCCCTGCAGCGCGTCCACCAGCGGCTCGAGCGGATCCTCGTCCGGCGTGGCGCGGGTGCGGCTGACGTAGACGGCGTTGAACACGGCGGTGGTGAGCCAGGTCTTGAGCGCGGAGCTCGTCCAGTAGTCGCGCGCGGCGATCGGGCGGGTACGCGCGCGCAGTTCGCCGGGCAGCGAGGCCCAGATCAGCACCCAGTCGAAATGGCTCTGATGGTTGGCGAAGTAGATGCGTTGTTCCGACGTCGGCGGGCAGCCTTTCCAGTGTCCCTGGGCGCCGGTGATCAGGCGCGCCAGCCAGGACAGGAACAGGCCGGTGATTTCGGCAAGGACCATGGGGCGCGATTATCCCTGCTGGATCATCGCGGCCGCCTTCTCGGCGATCGCCACCACCGGCGCGTTGGTGTTGCCGCTGATGACGCTCGGCATGATCGACGCGTCCACCACGCGCAGCCCGTCCAGGCCGCGCACTCGCAGCCGCTCGTCCACCACCGCCAGCGCGTCCGCGCCCATGCGGCAGGTGCCCACCGGGTGATAGACGGTGTCGACACGGGCGCGCAGCAGCGCTTCGATTGCCAGGTCGTCGTCGTTGCCAGTGCCAGTGCCGGTGCCGTTGCCACCGACGTTGGCGCTCCACAGCTCGCGCCGCCACAGCGCCCGCATCGCCGGCGCGCGCATCAGGTCGCGCGTCAGCTTGTAGCCCTCGATCAGCTCGCGCACGTCCTCGGGGTGGTCGAGGAAGGCCGGATCGATGCGCGGCGCGGTCAGCGGATCGGCGCTCGCCAGCGTCAGGGCGCCGCGGCTGCGCGGACGCAGCAGGCATACATGGCAGGACATTCCATGGCCCAGGTGCAGCCGCCGTGCATGGTCCTCCACCAGCGCCACCACCAGGTGCAGCTGCACGTTGGGTGCCGGCAGGCCGGGGCGCGTCGAGAGGAACCCACCGCATTCGGCGAAGTTGCTGGTGACGAGGCCGCGCCGCTCGCGGCGGTAACGCCGGGCCTGCTGCAGGAAGGACCAGCCGCCGCGCAGCGACAGCCCGGCCAGTTCGAGCCGGTCCGAGGCGTAACCGAAGACGAAGTCCGGATGGTCGTGCAGGTTGCGACCGACGCCCGGCAGGTGGTGCGCCACCGGCAGGCCCAGCGCCTGCAGCGCGGCGCCGTCGCCGATGCCCGAGCACATCAGCAGCTGCGGCGACTGCAGCGCCCCCGCGCAGACGAGCACCTCGCGCGCCGCGCGCAGCATCCGCCGCTGGCCGCCTTGCAGCACCTCCACGCCGATCGCGCGCCGGCCTTCCAGCACCAGCTTCAGCGCGCGTGCGCCGGTCTCCACGCGCAGGTTGGGCCGCTGGCCGAGGATCGGATGCAGGTAGCCGCGGGCGACGCTCCAGCGCTCGCCCTCATGCTGCGTGACCTGGTAGACGCCCAGGCCCGCCATGTCGTCGCCGTTGAAGTCCTCGCGCACCGGATGGCCGCATTCACGCGCGGCGGCTAGCCAGGCCGCGTGCACCGGGCTGTCGGTGCGCAGGTCGCCGACGCGCAGCGGGCCGTCCTGCCCGTGCCACGGCGCGCCGAAACGCGCGTTGCGCTCGGCCTTCACGAAGTACGACAGCAGCTCGTCGTAACCCCAACCCGGATTGCCCGCCGCCGCCCAGGCGTCGTAGTCGCTGCGATGTCCGCGGGTGTAGACCATCGCATTGATCGCCGAGGAACCGCCCAGCGCCTTGCCGCGTGGCTGGTAGCCGCGCCGCCCGTTCAGGCCGGCCTGCGGCACGGTCTCGAAGCCCCAGTTGTTGAGCCTGGCCGCGACCTGCAGCACGCCGGCGAAGGGCGTCCGCGTGATCCAGCCGTCGCCGCGGCCGCCGGCTTCCAGCAGCAGCACGCGGCAGGCGGGGTCCTCGCTGAGCCGGCTGGCCAGCACCGCGCCCGCGGAGCCGCCGCCGACGATCACGATGTCGGCGTCGACGCGGTCCGCGGCGCTCATGTGATCTTCTTCAGCAGGCCGAGCAGGCGGTCGAAGGTCCGGCCATAGGGCGGATGGAACAACCGGGTGCCGGCGAAGCGCGTCTGCAGGAAGACCGGCTTGAGCTTGCTGAAGGTGTTGAAGCCCCAAACGCCGTGATACGCGCCCATGCCGCTGGCGCCGACGCCGCCGAAGGGCTGCTCCTCCTGGCCCAGGTGCCAGATGCAGTCGTTGACGGTGACGCCGCCGGCCACGGTGCGGGCCAGCACGTCCTCGCGCGCGGCCCGGTCCTCGCCGAACCAGTAGAGCGCCAGCGGGCGGTCGCCCGCGTTGACCTGCGCGATCGCCTCGGACACGTGGCCGTAGGGCACGATGGGCAGCAGCGGGCCGAAGATCTCCTCGCGCATCACCGTCATGTCGGGCGTCGTGCCCAGCAGCAGCGTGGGCACGAGGCGGCGATCGGCTGGTGCCTCGTCGTGCGTCGGACGCAGCGTCGCGCCGCGGGCGCGGGCGTCGTCCAGCAGGCCGCGCAGCCGCGCATGGTGGCGCGGGCTGACGATGGCGGTGTAGTCGGGGTTGCCGTCGATGCGCGGATAGAAGCGCCGCACCGCCGCCACGATCGCGTCGGCCAGCGGCTGCACCAGCTCCTTGGGCGCCAGCACGTAGTCCGGCGCGACGCAGGTCTGGCCGGCGTTGAGCAGCTTGCCGAAGGCGATCCGCTCAGCGGCCAGCGCGAGATCGGCGCTGCGGTCGACGATCGCGGGCGACTTGCCACCCAGCTCCAGGGTGACCGGCGTCAGGCGCTGCGCCGCGGCCTGCGCCACCAGCCGGCCCACCGGCGTCGAGCCGGTGAAGAACAGGTGATCGAAGGGCAGGTGGGTGAAGGCCTTGCCGACCTCGGCGTCGCCGGTGACGACCGTCATCTCGTCGGGCGCGAAGTGCTGGGCGACGAGCCGCGCCATCAGCTCGGAGGTCGCGGGCGTCAGCTCCGAGGGTTTGATCATCACGCGGTTGCCCGCGGCCAGCGCCGCGAGCGCCGGCGCCATCGCCAGGTAGTACGGATAGTTCCAGGGCGCGACGATGCCCACCACGCCGAGCGGCTGCGGCATCAGGCGGTTGGACGCGGGCAGGAAGTGCAGCGCGGTCGGCGCGCGCCGCACGGCCATCCAGCGCTTGAGGTGCCGGACCGCGTGGCGCGCGCCGGACTCGACGGTGAAGAGGTCGGCCAGCAGGCTCTCGTGCCGCGAGCGGTGGCCGAAGTCCCGGGACATCGCCTCGGCCAGGTCCTGCGCATGCGTGGCGGTCATGCGCCGCAGCCGCTCCAGCCGGTCGCGACGCTGCGCGAGCGAGGGCAGGCGTTCGCGGTCGAAGGCCGCGCGCTGCTGCTCCAGGATCAGGTGCAGGCGCTCGTGCAGGGCTTGGTCCATCGCGTGTCTCCGCCGGATGCTTGGAATGAGCCGAAGGCTATGCGCATTCGCGTGGCGGGCCAAGCGCGTCGACCCTGGACTAGAGGGGCGCGACTAGCCGCGGCCGGCCCGGTGCGTGCCGGCGCGCAAAAAGAAAAAGCCCGGCCGGAGCCGGGCTTTCAATTCGGGCCGATGAGGGCCCGGTCGGATCGCACGAGGCGATCGCGACGATCAGAAGCGGTAGCCCACGCTCAGCGTGAAGCCGTCGGCCTTGACGTCGTCCTTCTTGTAGTAGCGCATGTAGTCCACGGCGCCGTAGAACGACTTGTCGAAGTTGTACTTCGCGCCCAGACCGTACGCGAAGCTGCCGTCGCTGTCCGAGGCCGAGACGCCGGCTTCCGAAGCCTTGATCTTGCTGTCGGCGTAGCCCAGGCGGCCGAACACTTCGAACTGGTCGAAGGCGTACTTCGGGGTCACGAACAGGCCGACGCTGCGCGTGACCTTGTACTTCACGCCGTCGACGGTGTCGTCGGACGCGCCGAAGGCGAACATGCCTTCCAGGGCGACGTTCGGGTGCAGTTCGTAGCCGACGATCGTGCGGATCAGGCCCGGCTTGATCGACGCGCCGTCAGCCTTCAGCTTGATGAAGGTGTAGCCGACTTCGCCGTAGAACGGGTTGGCGGTCGCGGTTTGGGCTTGAGCGGCGCCGGCGGCCAGCAGGGCGGCGGCGACGATGGCGGAAATCTTGGTCATTCGAATACTTCTCTCTAAAGAAAAATCGCATCTCGGCGATGCGGGGGCGAAAGGTATCAATGCCGCACTTGGCCGGTCAATGGAAGAGGTCACGCTCCGGTAAAAAAGTGCATACGGAGTTGCAGGCCCGCGACGCAAATGAGTGGGTGCCTGGGCCCCGTATCCCCAATCAGAGTGGGTCCGCTCTGCAGAACGTACATGCATTGATGCAGTCTTAACGACAGAGATGCGTCAGGGATGCGCCACCCGCGACGGCACCGGCGACGATGACGCGCCAAGCAAAAGGCCCGGCGCGAGGGCCGGGCCTGAAGCGGCGCGGAGCGCGCGCGGGGCGGGCAAGACCCGGCCCCGGCGCAGGCGCTCAATGGCGGAAGTGGCGCACGCCGGTGAAGACCATCGCGATGCCGCGCTCGTTGGCCGCGGCGATGACTTCGTCGTCGCGCATCGAGCCGCCCGGCTGGATCACGCAGGAGGCGCCCGCGTCGGCCAGCACGTCCAGGCCGTCGCGGAACGGGAAGAACGCATCGCTGGCCACCGCCGAGCCGGTCAGCGCCAGGCCGGCGTTCTCCGCCTTGATCGACGCGATGCGCGCCGAGTCGATGCGGCTCATCTGGCCCGCGCCCACGCCCAGCGTCATGCCGTTGCCGCAGAACACGATCGCGTTGCTCTTGACGTACTGCGCGACGGTCCACGCGAACATCAGGTCATCGAGCTGCTGTGCCGTCGGCTGCAGCGTGGTGACGACCTTCAGGTCGGCCTTGGACAGGAAGTGGTTGTCGGCGGTCTGCACCAGCAGGCCCGAACCGACGCGCTTGACGTCCTGCGCGTTGCGGCCTTGGTCCCAGGGGCGCGCGCCGCCCGGCGGCAGCGCGATCTCGAGCAGGCGCACGTTGACCTTGCCCTTGAAGATCTCGCGCGCCTCGGCGCTGAAGGACGGCGCCATCAGCACCTCGACGAACTGCTTGGACACCAGCTCGGCCGCCGCGCGGTCCACCTCGCGGTTGAACGCGATGATGCCGCCGAAGGCGCTGGTCGGATCGGTCTTGAAGGCCTTGGCATAGGCGTCGGCGGCGCTCGCCGCGACGGCCACGCCGCAGGGATTGGCGTGCTTGATGATCACGCAGGCCGGCGTGTCGAAGCTCTTCACGCATTCCCAGGCGGCGTCCGCGTCGGCGATGTTGTTGTAGCTGAGCTCCTTGCCCTGCAGCTGCTTGCCGGTCACCAGCGAGCCGGGCGCCGGATACAGGTCGCGGTAGAGCGCGGCGGTCTGGTGCGAGTTCTCGCCGTAGCGCAGGTCCTGCACCTTCACGAAGCTGCTGTTCATCTGTGCCGGGTACTCGGCCAGCGAGCCGTCGTCCAGGCGCGCGCTCAGGTAGTTGCTGATCGCGGCGTCGTACTGCGCGATGCGGTTGAACGCCGCCACCGAGGCCGCGAAGCGCGTCTTGTCGCTGGTCTTGCCGTGGGCCTTGAGCTCCTCGAGCACCTGCGCGTACTGCGACGCGTCGGTCAGCACCGTCACGTCCTTCCAGTTCTTGGCCGCGCTGCGGACCATGGCCGGGCCGCCGATGTCGATGTTCTCGATCGCGTCCTCCAGCGTGCAGCCGGGCTTGGCGACGGTGGACTCGAAGGGATAGAGATTCACCGCCAGGATGTCGATGGTGTCGATGCCGTGCTGCTCGATCGCGGCGACGTGCTCGGGCAGGTCGCGGCGCGCCAGCAGGCCGCCGTGGATCTTCGGATGCAGCGTCTTGACGCGGCCGTCCAGCATCTCGGGGAAGCCGGTGTGCTGGGCGACCTCGGTGACCGGCAGGCCGGCGTCGGCCAGCAGCTTGGCGGTGCCGCCGGTGGACAGCAGGCGCACGTTCAGCGCATGCAGCGCCTGCGCGAATTCAACGATGCCGGTCTTGTCGGAGACCGAGATCAGGGCGGTGAGTTGGGCCATGAACATTCCTTCGATGCGGGGGGATTCGGGTGTGACCAAGCGGAACGCGGAGATCCGGCTTTGCTGGGCTCCCGCGTTCGCCCCTTTGAGGGGCCGGCGTGAGCCGGTAGGGGTGGTCTAGATCAACTTGTGTTCGACGAGCTTGCGGCGCAGGGTGTTGCGATTGATGCCCAGCCATTCGGCGGCCTTGCTCTGGTTGCCGTCGCTGTGCTGCATGACGACCTCCAGCAGCGGTTTCTCGACGAGCCGGATCAGCATCTCGTGCATCGAGTGCGGCGCCTCGCCGCCGAGGTCGCGGAAGTAGGCCTCCAGGTTTTCGCGGATGCAGGAGTCGATCGGTTTGGGCGTCATGCCGTGAGCCTTCTTTCTTGGTCTTCGTCTTGGTGTTGTCCGTCGTTCGCGGCGTCATCGGCGGCCGGCACGTAGGGCAGGCGCTCGTGGTGGGCCGCCAGCGCATCGAGCCAGTCGGTGAGCGCGCGGACCTGGTCGTCGCAGGTCTCGAGCGCGTTCATGCGGCGCCGGAAGTCTTCGCCGCCGGGCAGCGCCCGCACCGCCCAGCCGATGTGCTTGCGCGCGCTGCGCATGCCGGTGAGCTCGCCGTACAGCGCGTAGTGGTCGTGCAGGTGCTCGACCAGCCAGCGCTTGGCGTCGGCGACGCGGGGCGCCGGCAGTTCCTCGCCGGTGGCGAGGAAGTGCGCGATCTCCGCGAAGATCCAGGGCCGCCCCTGCGCCGCGCGGCCGACCATGATCGCGTCGGCGCCGGTGGCGGCCAGCACTTCGCGGGCCTTGCGCGGGGTGTCGATGTCGCCGTTGGCGACGACCGGGATGCGCAGCGCGGCCTTGACCGCGGCGATGGTGTCGTATTCGGCGTGGCCGGTGTAGCCCTGCTCGCGGGTGCGGCCGTGCACGGTCACCATCGCGATGCCGGCGGACTCCGCCGCCCGGGCCAGCGCCACCGCGTTCTTCTCGGCCTGGCACCAGCCGGTGCGCATCTTCAGCGTCACCGGCACGCCGCGCGGCGCGCAGGCGGCGACCACGGCCTCCACGATCTGCAGCGCCAGCGCCTCGTCCTGCATCAGCGCCGAGCCCGCCCACTTGTTGCAGACCTTCTTGGCGGGGCAGCCCATGTTGATGTCGATGATCTGCGCGCCGCGGTCGATGTTGTAGGCGGCGGCCTCGGCCATCATGGCCGCGTCGGTGCCGGCGATCTGCACCGAGATCGGCGCCGGCTCGCCCTCATGGTTGGCGCGGCGCGAGGTCTTCAGGCTGTTCCACAGGTCCTTGCGCGAGGTCACCATCTCGCTGACCGCGTAGCCCGCGCCCAGCTTCTTGCACAGGACGCGGAAGGGCCGGTCGGTCACGCCCGCCATCGGGGCGACGAACAGACGGTTCGGCAGGACGAAGGAACCCAGCGTGAGCGTGCCGGGCAGCGGCGTGGACATCGGGAGCGGTGCGGAGGCTGCACAAAAAAGAGGCAGAAGTATACCGCTCCGGCTTCCCCTCCCGATCCCTCCGGCGGGTGGGGCCGTCAGGGCGACGGCTGCTTGCGCCAGAGCACGAAGCCCTGCTCGACCAGCCGGTTCATCACCCGTTCCTGCGACAGCTTATAGACCGCGCGGGCGAGGCGCCCGCGCAGCTCGGGGGTGTTGCAGCGCGAGCGGTGGGACAGCGTCAGGTACAGGCCCTCGCGTGCGATCGCCGGCAGCAGCGGCTGGATCGCCGGCCCGCCGTTGCGCGCGACATAGGCCTCGGCCGGCGTGTCCTCGTAGATCAGGTAGTCGGCCCGGCCGCGCTGCAGCATCTGGATCGCCTGCTCGATGCTGGCGACCTGGCTGATCTTGAGCGACTGGCGCGCGTAGTTGTCGAACTCGACGCCGAAGCTGTTGTTAATCACCGTGACGCCCAGCTTGGGCGCGAGGTCGCTCCAGCGCTTGTACGCCACCGGTGCGGCGCTGCGGGTCCAGATCACGCTGCGCGTCTCGCGGAAAGCCGGGTGGAAGTAGTCCATGTACTCGGTGCGCGGCAGCGTGAAGAAGGCGCCCGCGATCAGGTCGATGCGGCCGGCGCGCATCTCCTCCTGCACCCGGCCCCAGGGGCCGACATAGCGGGTCTCGACCGGGATGCCGATCTCGGCCGCGAGCCACTGCATCAGGTCGGCATTGGCGCCGACCAGCTTCTGCTCGTCGGCCGGGTCGCGCCACAGGTAGGGCGGGTACTGCGGGTTGCCCGAGGCGACCAGCAGCGGACAGCCCGGGATGGGAGGCAGCGCGTTGGCCGGACCGGGCGCCGCGCTTGCCTGTGCGGAAGCGGACGGCGGGGCGGTCTGCGCCCGCGCGGTCGCGGCCGGGGACAGGCGGCCGTCGTGCCCCGGACCCGCGAGGGCCAGGCCGATCAGCGCGAACGACGAGACGGCAAGGCGGCGCAAGGACATGGTCTTCAGATAATCCCACGCATGGAAGCTTGGCTGCAACACATGATTCACCTGATGCTGGAGACCCTGGCTCTCCCGCAGGTGGGCCTGGGCGCGGTGTTCGTCGTGGCGCTGGTGTCGGCGACGCTCCTGCCGATGGGGTCGGAACCGGTGGTGCTGCTGCTGGTGCATGCGAAGCCGGAGCTCTTCTGGCCGGCGATCCTGGTGGCCACGGTCGGCAACACCCTCGGCGGCGCGATCACCTGGTGGATGGGCTACGGCGCTGAGCGCGCCTACGAGGCGGCCGTGCATCACTCGCCGCGCGACCAGCGGGTGCTCGGCTGGCTGCGACGCTTCGGCGCGAAGACCTGCCTGATGAGCTGGCTGCCCATCGTCGGCGACCCGCTGTGCGCGCTGGCGGGCTGGCTGCGTCTGCCGTTCTGGCCCTGCGTCGGCTACATGGCGATCGGCAAGTTCGCCCGCTACCTGCTGATGACCTCGGTGGGTGTCGCCATGCTGGACTGAGCGCGGCGCCGCGCCCGGCCGGACGTGACTGGAGGGACCCTGCGCCGACGCTTGCACAATGCGGGGCACCGACAGGAGACCCCGCCATGAGCACCCCCCGCACCCCGGCCTATGACGCCTTGTGCCAGCGCCACCAGCGCATCCACCGTCTGTCCCACCTGCAGTCGATCGCGTCCTGGGACCAGTCCGCCTTCATGCCGTCGCGCGGGGCGCAGGCCCGCGCCGAGGCGCTGGCCGAGATGGACGGCCTGCTGCACCAGCTGGGCACCGACCCGGCGCTGAAGCAGCTGCTCGACGAGGCGGCGCAGGAGCCGCTGGACGATGTCCAGCGCGCCTCGCTGCGCGAGATGCGCCGCGTCTGGCGCTCGGCCAATGCGGTGCCGCAGCGGCTGGTCGAGGCGCGCTCGCTGGCCAACTCGCACTGCGAGCATCAATGGCGCCAGCAACGCCCGGCCAACGACTGGGCCGGCTACGTCGAGAACCTGCGCCCGGTGGTGCGTTACGCGCGGGAAGAAGCGCAGTACCTCGCCGACGACGCGGGCCTGAGCCGCTACGACGCGCTGCTCGACCAGTTCGAGCCGGGCATGCGCTCGGCGGAGGTGGACCGCGTCTTCGGCGACCTGCGCCAGTGGCTGCCGGGGCTGATCGGGCAGGTCATGGACCGCCAGGCGCGCGACAACGTCATCCACCCGCAGGGCCCGTTCCCGGCGGCCGCGCAGCGGGCGCTCGGACTGGACGCGATGAAGCTGCTGGGCTTCGACTTCGAGGCCGGCCGGCTGGACGAGAGCGCCCATCCGTTCTGCGGCGGTGTGCCCGAGGACGTGCGCATGACCACGCGCTACCGCGACGACAGCTTCCTGCAGAGCCTGACCGGCACCATCCACGAGACCGGCCACGGCCGCTACGAGCAGAACCTGCCGCGCGCGTGGCTGGGGCTGCCGGTGGCCCGGGCGCGCTCGATGGGCCTGCACGAGAGCCAGAGCCTGTCCTTCGAGATGCAGCTGGCCGCGCATCCCGGCTTCGCCGGCCTGCTGCAGCCGCTGGTGGAGCGCCACCTGGGCCGTCAGCGCGGATTCGCCGCGGACAACCTGCACAAGCTGATGACGCGCGTGGCGCCGGGCTACATCCGCGTCGACGCCGATGAGGTCACCTACCCGGCCCATGTGATCCTGCGCTACGAGATCGAGCGCCCGCTGATCGAGGGCGAGATCGAGGTCGAGGACATCCCCGCGCTGTGGGACCGCAAGATGCAGGAGCTGCTGGGCCTGGACACGCGCGGCAACTACAGGGACGGCTGCATGCAGGACGTGCACTGGGGCTGCGGCCTCTTCGGCTACTTCCCCTGCTACACGCTGGGCGCGATGTACGCGGCGCAGTGGTTCGCGACGATGCGCCGCGAGCGGCCGACGCTCGACGAGGAGATCGCGCGCGGCGAGCTCGCGCCGGTCTTCGACTGGCTCAAGGACCGCATCTGGTCGCAGGGCAGCCGCTGGGAGACGCCGGAGCTGGTGCGACGCGCCAGCGGCGAGGCGCTGGCGCCGGCGCACTTCCGCCGCCACCTGGAGACGCGCTACCTGGGCTGAGGTGCCGGGCGCGCGCCATCGCGCCGCCCAAGAGAAAGGGCACCCCGTGGGGTGCCCTTGTCTCCGTGCGCGTCCGCGGTCTCTACCCCACGTCGCGCTCCCAACGAGTCGTCGAGGACCCGCTTGTCCTGGTGTCAGGCCTTGCCGCCCTTGCGGCGGCGGGCAACGAAGCCCATCGCGCCCAGGCCGGCCAGCATCAGCGCCAGGCTGTGCGGTTCCGGCACGGCGGAGGCGTTGCCGCCGGCGCTCAGCGTCGACACCACCACGTTGTCCAGCGAGGTGCCGTAGGAGTCGCTGCGGCCGGTCGCGCCGAAGCGCAGCGTCATCGGGCTGCCGGTGCCGGTGAAGGTGGTGCTGAAGGTCTGCCAGGTGGTGTCGGTGTTGTTGCCGACCTTGCCGCTCAGGTCGCCGATCTGCCAGGTCAGGCCGTTGCTCACCGCGCCCTGGTTGTCCGGGCGGTTGGTGTAGGCGAAGCTCAGCGTGTACGAGGCGCCGGCCACCGTGTTCAGCGTCTGGCTGATCCAGCTGTTGGTGGTGGTGTCCAGCTCGGTGAAGTTGCTGCCGTTGAAGGCCGAGCCGGCGACGTTGTTGCGGATTTCCAGCCCGTGCGGGCCGACGGTCCAGCCGACGACGCTGTTGACGATGGCATAGCTGCCATTGCCGATCACGGTCGACTCGAAGCTGCCGTTGTTGACCAGGTTGACGGGCGCGGCCAACGCGAACAGCGGAGCGGCGAGGAGGGAGGCTGCAATCAGACGCTTCATGGCGGCGGGACTCGGAAGTTCGACAAGGGGCGCGCAGGAGGTCTGCGCTTGTGTCGAATTGTTCGAGACCGCCCGCCGCCTGCCATCCCCCTGTGCGCTGGGGATGCCGAAACGATTCGTGACGTTTCGCACGCCACGCGCGCCGCTTCAAGGGGTCAGGTGGTGCGTGCGCGAGCCTTGGCCGCCTTGGCCGCCTTGGTCGACTTGGCCGCCTGGACGGTCCGGGCCTTGGGCGCCTTGGTCTTGGGCGATTCGGTTTTCGGGGATTCGGACTTGGCGGATTCGGCCTTGCGCGATTTGGCCGGTTTGGCCGGTTGGGCCTTCGCGCCCGGCGCTGCCTGGGCGCGCAGCATCGCGACCTCGGCGGCCAGCGCCTCGACGCGGGCCTGCAGCCGGGCGACCTCTTCCGCCGCCGGCATGCCCAGCCGGGCGAGCGCGCGCGCGACGCGGTCCTCGAAGATCGATTCCAGCTTGTCCCAGTGCTGGCCGGCGCGGCTGCCGACCTCGCCGGCCAGGTCGCTCATCCGGCGCGCGGCGCTGTCGAGCTTCTCCCCGGCGCCGCGCATCGGGTCCTGGGCCTTGGCGCTGTCGCCGGACAGCTTGTCCAGCATCGCGCCGCCCTGGTCCTGCGCCTTGGCGAAGGCGGCCAGGCCCGCCGACCAGATCTGCTGCGCCGAGGCCTTGACCTGCTCCGCGAACGGCGTGTCCGCGGCCTTCGCCGAGGCGGAGGCGGCGTCCTTGCGGCGGCCTTTCGCCGGCTTCGGGGCGGCCGTCTTCTGTTGCTTCTTGACCATGGGCGTTCCTTGTCGTCGCGGGGCGGCGGCGTTGACCTCCGCCGCTCGTCGAGAACCGGACTATAGGGCGCGTGCCGCGCGTCACGATGACGCGCCTGACGTGCGCAACCCCCCATCGGGGCGAACGGCGCATGGACCAGAATCCCGGCCATGTCCTTGCCGACCACCACGCCGGGCCGCCGCCCGGGCGACGACTTCCCCGACACCGTGCCGGAGGCGCCCCCGCCGCTGCCGCCGTTGGCAATGGACCACGACCTGCCACTGCGCAAGGGCGCGCTGGTCGACTGCCCGCAGTGCCGGGCCCCGATGCGACACCTGAGCCTGCCCGGCCATCACGCGCCGGCGACGGTCGACATCGACCACTGCGGCCCTTGCGGACTGGTGTGGTTCGACGCGCGCGAGTCGGTCCACCTGTCCCCGGCCGCCTGGATCCAGCTGCTGCGCGACCTGCACCGGCTGCGCCAGGCGGACGTGCCCCACGCGCCCAGCCGGGCCTGCCCGCTCTGCGCGAAGGCGCTGAAGGAAGTCCGCAACCTCACGCGCTACGGGCGCTTCCCGGTGCTGGAGTGCGGCGGTTGCGGCGGCCACC